>NZ_JBGWAB010000035.1:0-61956 GCF_041862025.1 Streptomyces sp. AB3(2024) | reverse complement strand
GCTCTACGCGGCCGCCGCCCTGGCCCTCGCCGGCTCGGCCGGGGCCCGGCTGCGGCAGGCGTTCGCCCGGACCCCGTCCGGGGGCAGGCGGCTGCCGGACCCGGCCGAGGCGGCCGTGCTCACCGCCCTGGCATCGCCCTCGGTCGCCGCGACCGCCCTGGTCGCGGAGCGGGCCGGGTACCGGCTCTTCGGCTTCGACCTGGACGTCCTGGCGCTGACCGTCCCGCACTTCCACTTCGCCGGGTTCACCGCCGCCCTGGTCGCCGGTCTGGCGTGCCGCTCGTCGGGGACGCGGCGCGGAGCGCGCTGGGCCGCGTACGCCGCGTACAGCGTCCCGGCGGGGACCCTGCTGGTCCTGCTCGGCTACTTCGTCGACGACTGGGCCGAACTGCTGGGCGCGGTGGTGCTGACCACGGGGATGTGGGCGGTGGCCCTGGTGACCTGGCGGGACCTGCGGCCCGCCGCACGGGACCGGGCCACCGCGACGCTGCTGGCCGTGTCGGCGGCGGTCCTGGTGGTCACGATGCTGCTCGCCCTGTGGTGGGCGACGGGCGAGGCCACCGGGATCGTCCACCCCACCCTGACCTGGATGGCCGCCACGCACGGGCTGGGCAACGCGCTCGGTTTCGGCCTGTGCTCCCTGCTGGCGTGGCGCCGGCTGACCGCCGCGACCTCCACGTCCCCCTCGCCCGCCTCACCCGTCACCCTCGCGGCGGCGCCCGCACCCCGCACCTGATGTCCGATCGAACGGAGAACACGCCATGACCCGCCTCATCAGCGCCGGCCGGGACACCGTCACCTACCCCGACCGGGGCGCGACGGCCCGCCGGCCCCTGCCCGCCGGATACAACCACCTGCACCACCGCACCCGGATCGGCCAGGGCCGGGCCGTCTTCGAAGCCGCCGGGACGGCGGTCACGAGCTTCCGCGCCCACCGGGCCTCGGGCGTGCACGTCCGCACGCCCGAGGGCGGTGGCGCCGTCCGCCCGGGTCTGCGCGTGGAGGTGGGCATCGGCCCGGGACCGCTGCGGATCACCGCCCCCTGCCAGGTGATCTGGACCGCGTACGAGCCGACCCGCACCGGTTTCGCGTACGGCACCCTGGCCGGGCACCCCGAATGCGGGGAGGAGTCCTTCCTGGTGGAGATCGACGCCGACGGCGCCGTGTGGTTCACGGTCACCGCCTTCAGCCGCCCGGACCGCTGGTACACCCGGCTCGCGGGTCCCGTGGTCCCCCTCCTCCAGCACGGCTACGCGCGGTGGCTGGGCCGCCACCTGCGCGCCCTGGCCTCCGGCGCCTGATACTGGAGGGGATGGACTGGTTCACGGCGCCCGGATACTGGCTCGGCCGGCTGGTCTTCCAGCGGGCCCTGGCGGGCGTCTACGTCTTCGCGTTCCTCGGGGCCGCCCTGCAGTTCCGGGCCCTGATCGGGGCGCGCGGCATGCTGCCCGTCCCGGACTACCTGCGCTACGTACCCTTCCGCCACGCCCCGAGCCTGTTCCAACTGCGCTACTCCGACGGACTCTTCGCCGGCTGCGCCTGGGCCGGGGCGGCACTGTCGGCGGCGCTGGCCGCGGGCGCGGGCGACCTCGTACCGCTGGGCGCGGCCATGGGGATGTGGGCGGCGCTGTGGCTGCTCTACCTGTCGATCGTGAACGTGGGGCAGACCTGGTACTCCTTCGGCTGGGAGTCCCTGCTGCTGGAGGTCGGGTTCCTGGCCGTCTTCCTCGGCAACTCCCGGACCGGGCCGCCCGTGCTGGTGCTGTGGCTGCTGCGGTGGGTGCTGTTCCGGGTGGAGTTCGGCGCCGGGCTGATCAAGATGCGCGGCGACGCCTGCTGGCGCAAGCTCACCTGCCTCTACCACCACCACGAGACGCAGCCGATGCCCGGTCCGCTCAGCTGGTTCTTCCACCGTCTGCCGCGCCCCGTCCACCGGGTGGAGTGCGCGGCGAACCACGTGACCCAACTGGTCTTTCCGGTGCTGCTGTTCACCCCGCAGCCGGTGGCCTCGTTCGCGGCGTGCGTCATGGTGGCCACCCAGCTGTGGCTGGTACTGTCGGGCAACTTCGCCTGGCTGAACTGGCTGACGATCACGCTCGCGCTGCCGGCCGTCGACTTCACCGCGCTCGCCGGCCCCCCGCCCGCCGCCGCGTCGGGCGCCGCACCGGTCTGGTACGTCGTCCTCGTCTGCGCGGTGACGGCGCTGGTCCTGGTGCTCAGCCGGCATCCGGTGGCCAACATGATCTCGCCGCGCCAGGTGATGAACCGGTCCTTCGATCCGCTCCACCTGGTCAACACCTACGGGGCGTTCGGCACGGTCGGGCGGATCCGCGACGAGGTCGTGGTCGAGGGGACCGCCGACGCGGTGCCCCGCGAGGACGGCGCCTGGCGGGAGTACGGCTTCAAGGGCAAGCCGGGCGATCCGCTGCGGATGCCGCGCCAGTTCGCGCCGTACCACCTGCGGCTGGACTGGCTGATGTGGTTCGCGGCCCTCTCCCCCGGCTACGCCCGGGACTGGTTCGGGCCGTTCGTCGAGCGGCTGCTGGCGGGCGACCGGGACACGCTGCGGCTGCTCCGCCACAACCCCTTCCCGGACGCCCCGCCGCGGTTCGTACGGGCCCGGCTGTACCGGTACCGGTTCACCACCTGGCGGGAGCTCCGCGCGACGGGCGCCTGGTGGCACCGCACGCCGGTGCGCGAGTACCTGCCGCCGACCCGGCTCGCCGGAGCCCGCGCCTCAGAGCCCGAGTAGGTCCGCCTCCCGCTCCGCGGAGATGCCCGGCGACGGCCGGTCGGAGCGCTGGGGGGCGACGCCGCCGAGGGAGCGGAGCCAGGCCCAGGTGTCGGCGGCCGTCTCCTCGACGGGGCGGCACTTCAGGCCCGTCTCCAGGGCCCGGGTGGCGTCGCCGCCGAACATGTGGGCGTGCGCTTCACCTTCCGGGAGCCACACGGGCAGTTCGGTCCAGGGCTGGATCCCGGCCGCCTCGATCACGGCCTGGTCGGTCCAGCGCGGCTCCAGGGGTACGCCGGTGGCAGCGGCGCAGGCCTCCAGGAGGCTGCCCATGGTGGCGTGGCCGAGCGGGGAGATCAGGTCGTAGGCGCCGCCGTGGCCGGCCTCCGCCGCGTCCAGGGTCCAGTGCGCGAGGTCGCGCACGTCGATGTACTGGAGCGGGAGTCCGGGGCGTCCGGGGGCGAGGAGGGGGCCGCCGTGCGCGACCCGGTTCAGCCACCAGGGCAGCCGGCCGACGTTCTCGTACGGACCGAGGATCAGCCCGGCGCGCACGAGCAGCGCGCGCTCCCCGAAGGCGTCGACGGCGGCGATCTCGGCGCCCCGCTTGTCCTCGGCGTAGGCGACGGAGTCCGCGTCGGGCGATCCCTCGACCAGCGGGCCGTCCTCGCCGGGGCCCGCGGTCGCGGGGTAGGCGTAGACCGAACGGGTGGAGACGTACACGTACCGGCCGACCCGGCCGGCCAGCAGGCGGGCGCTGTCGCGGACCGCGGTGGGGGCGCCGCCCCAGGTGTCGACGACCAGGTCCCACTCCCCCTCGACGAGGGAGTCCAGGCCGCCGGGGAGCGTACGGTCCCCGTGGAGGGCCGAGGTGCCGGGCGGGGGCGCGTGGTGCCCCCGGTGGAAGACGGTCACCTCCCAGCCCCGCTCCAGGGCGTCTTCGGTGATCGCGCGCCCGACGAATTCGGTCCCACCCAGCATCAGTAGCTTCATGAGGCCGACCTTGCCGGGGCGGGCCCGTCGGGGGAAGGGATGATCGCCGACAGCGATGACGCTCACGGCGTAGGCCGGACGGGAACCCGGCGCGGACGGCGGGAACGCGGAGCGGCCCCACGACGTGCCGCGCCCCCGTCACCCTCGGGTGCGGGGGCGCGCCGGGCTTCGGCTCTAGTCGATGCCGGGCAGGATGTGCGGTTCCGCCAGGTCGTCCTCGTAGCCGGCCAGTCGGATGGGTGCGGAGCGGGCCCAGACCTCAAGGCTGCCGAGTTCGTCGGACCGCGCGCTCGCCCTCCATCCCGTGCGCTCCATGGTCGGGTCGGTCTTGGTCATCTCAGTCACCGCGCACTCCCTTGTGTCGCGTAACCCGGCGGGCTCGTCCGCGCGCCGGATAGGGATATAGAAGGTCTTCCGGACGCGGTGGCGCCATGGTGGAGCGGGGCCCGGGTGAGGCTCCTTGCGCTTCAGGGTACACATATGAGCGGGGGCCCGCTCGATGGAACGGTAAAATCCGCGCTGGACCGCTTGTTTTCTCCCCGAGTTCAGGAAGTCGCCCACCGGCGTGTCCGCCGGGACTGATCTGCTCGGGTGCGGAGGCACGCGAGCGGAGACGACAGAGGGAGTCACGGTGGCGAGGTCAGGAGTACCCGCGTTCGGCAGTGTCGACGAGCTGATGGACCTTCTGCACGCCCATCACGAGGCCCCGGACGCTTCGGACCGCGACCTCGGACTACAGACTGCGGCGCTCCTTCGCCGCTCGCATCCGTTCGACAAGGAACTCCAAGTGGCCGGACTGCTCCACGGCCTGGGGCGGCTGCTGCCCCGGGAGGGCGGATCGGGGGCGCCCGCGGACCCGGCCGAGCGCACCGCGGAGGCGGTCCGTCCGCTGCTGGGCGACCGGGTGGCCCGGCTCCTGCGCCCGCCCGTCCCGGGCGCCGAGCCGGAGGCGGAGACACTGCGCCAGGCGGCCCGTGCCGGCCGGGCGGCGGGGCTGGACGCCGGGGTGATGGAGGACTGGCGCCCGGTGCTCGAACTCGTCGCGGCCGGGGCCTATCAACTCTGAGGCGCGATGCGCCCGAACGGGTGAGGAGGGGGTGGACGGCCCTTGCCGACCCCCCCCTCCTCACCCAGCCGCCGCGGACGCGGCGGCGGTCCTACCAATTGGCGGGCGCGTAGTCCTTCAGGAAGACTCCGAAGAGGTCTTCACCGGCCTCGCCCCGGACGACCGGGTCGTAGACGCGGGCCGCACCGTCCACCAGGTCGAGGGGCGCGTGGAAGCCCTCCTCGGCCAGGCGCAGCTTGTCGAAGTGCGGGCGCTCGTCGGTGATCCAGCCGGTGTCGACCGAGGTCATGAGGATCTGGTCGGTCTGGAACATCTCCTGGCCGCTGGTCCGCGTCACCATGTTCATCGCCGCCTTGGCGGCGTTGGTGTTCGGGTGCCCCGCACCCTTGTAGCCGCGACTGAAGACGCCTTCCATCGCGGAGACGTTGACCACGTACGCACGCCCGCTGGACGCCTGCCGGGCGGCCGCTGCCATCGCCGGCCGCAGCGCGCTGATCAGGATGAACGGCGACGTGTAGTTGCACAGCTGGGTCTCCAGCAGCTCCACCGGGGAGATCTGGTCGATGGTCTGCACCCAGGTGTTGGAATCGACCACGTCGGGCAGCAGGCCGCCCGCGTCGATGGCCGTACCGGCGAGGTGCCGCTCCAGGCTGGCGTTGCCCGCGACCAGGGCGAGGTCGGCGACCTTCTGCGCCTCCAGCCCGCTCACGCCGACGGGCAGCGCCGCCAGGCCGTCGACCGCGCCGGAGTTGAAGGCGCCGATGACCCGGTGGGCGGGGAGCTCGCCGACCGGCAGCGGGGCGCCCTCCCCCTCGACCAGCGCGGCGTACGCGGTGGGCAGGCGGCGCACGGTCTGCGTCGCGTTGTTGATCAGGATGTCCAGCGGACCGGCCGCGGCCACCTGCTCGGCCAGCGCCACGGACTGGGCCGGGTCGCGCAGGTCGATGCCGACGACCTCCAGGCGGTGCATCCAGTCCGCGGAGTCCTCCATCGCCTTGAAGCGGCGGATGGCGTCCTTGGGGAAACGGGTGGTGATCGTGGTGTGGGCGCCGTCGCGCAGCAGCCGCAGCGCGATGTACATGCCGATCTTGGCCCGGCCGCCGGTGAGCAGCGCGCGCTTGCCGGTCAGGTCGGCGCGGGCCTCCCGCCTGGTCCGGTTCTCGACGGCGCACTCCGGGCAGAGCTGGTGGTAGAAGTAGTCGACCTCGACGTACCGCGTCTTGCAGATGTAGCAGGAGCGCGGGCGCTGGAGTATTCCGGCGATCCGGCCGGCTTCGGTGACCGAGGAGGGCAGGATGCCCTCGGTCTCGTCGTCGATGCGCTCGGCGGAGCCGGTCGCGGTCGCCTCGGTGACGGCCTTGTCGTTGGCGGTCTTCGCGGCGCGGCGCTCCTGTCGGCGGCGCTGCTTGACCGTGCGGTAGAGGCCGGCGGTGGCGCGGCGTACGGTGATGGCGTCGGGGTGGTCGACATCGATCTTGTCGAGTTCGTCGAGCACGCTGAGGCAGAGGGCCAGCCGCTCGGGGTCGATGCCCGGCCCGTATGCGTGGTTGTCTTCGGTCACCGTCATGGCCGCTGCCGTTCCCTGTTCGCTCGTCCGCGTCCGCCTGCTGCGGAGGTCCCAAAACCGCCACTGTACGGAGCCGACACGCCCGGGACCAAACCCGTATCCGCGCGCCTCACCCACCGCGAGCCCCCTGTCACGGTATGGATGGGTTCGTGACGCTCCGTACGCTCCGTGACACGGCCGCCGGCGGCGGTTCGCGACGGAGCGCCGCCGGAAACGGTAGGTACTGCTTCCGGTGTATGCCGGGAGGATGACTCGCCCGCCGATCAAGGAGCCCGTGGGCGGATGAAGAGCGGCCCCGGGTGGGGCATCGTGGAATGCATGAGCGCCCTGGCCCTGTCGGTCCTCCTCTGCCTGGTCTCCGCCGTCGCGTACGCGAGCGGTGCGATCCTCCAGGAGCACGTCGCGGCGAGCTCGCCGGACGGCTCCTACGCACCGTTGCGCCGGGCCGCCTGGTGGGCGGCGGTCGCCCTGAACGGGCTCGGCGCCCTGCTGCACGTACTGGCGCTCGCGTACGGGCCGCTGAGCCTGGTCCAGCCGCTGGGTGCGCTGACCATCGTCTTCGCCCTCCCGATGGCGGCCGTCTTCGTGGGACGCCGGGCGGGCACGGCCGCCTGGCGCGGGGCCGTCCTCGCGACCGCCGGCCTGGCCGGGCTCCTCGCCCTGACCGGCGGGGGCGGCGCGGGCCGGGAGGCCCTGGCCGGCACGGAACGGACCCTGCTGCTGTCGGTGACGGCGGGCGGTGCGGCGGTGCTGTTCCTGGCGGCCCGGCGGGCGCACCGGGCGGTGCTGCGCAGCGTGCTGCTGGCGGCGGCCGCGGGTACGGCCTTCGGGATGGCTTCCGTGTTCACGAAGTCGGTCGCGGAGAGCTTCGAGGCGGGCGAGTCGGCCGGGCTGTGGCCGGACCTGGCGGCGATCGCCGTACTGGCGGCCGGCGGACTGCTGCTCTCGCAGGCCGCCTACCGGGGTGCCGGGCTGACCGCGCCACTGGCCACGGTGACCGTCGTCAATCCGGCGGTGGCCGCGGCGGTGGGCATCTCGTTGTTCGACGAGGGCTTCCGCTACGGCACCGCGGGCGCCGTGGCCGCGCTGGCGAGCGCCGTGGTGGCGGCGGCGGGCCTGGTGCTGATCACGGCGGTGCCGCCGCAGGTACGGGGGTCAGATACCGACTCCCTTGCCACGGAGGTACCTGAGCGGGTCGATGTCGGAGCCGTAGCCGGGGGCGGTGCGCATCTCGAAGTGCAGGTGGGGCCCGCTGGTGTTGCCGGTCGAGCCGGAGCGGCCGATCCGCTGGCCGCCGGAGACCTGCTGGCCGGCCTTGACGCCGAGCGCGGAGAGGTGGGCGTACTGGGAGTACCGGCCGTCGGCGTGCTTGATGACGACCTGGTACCCGTAGGCTCCCGCCCAGCCCGCCGACTCCACCGTGCCCGGTCCCACGGCCTTGATGCTGGTGCCGGTCGGCACCGGGAAGTCGACGCCCGTGTGGTAGCCGCTGGACCAGGAGGACCCCGCGACGTGGTAGGCCGTTCCGAGGGCGGCGTCGACGGGGGCGGTGAAGCCGCCCGAGGCGGGCTTCTGCTCCGCTGAGGGCTTGGCGGCCGGCTTCTCGGCGGGCTTCTCCGCCGGCTTCTCGGCAGGCTTGGCGGCGGGCTTCTCCGTCGGCTTGGCGGCGGGCTTCTCCACCGGTTTGGCCTGGGCGGCGGGCTCCACGGGTTTGACCGGCTCGGCGGTGCGCGGCGGCTTCTCCGGGTTCTGCGCGGGCGGCGCCGCGGGAGCCGTGGTCACCCGGAGCGTGAGCCGCTGCCCCGGGAAGATCATGTCGGGGTTGCCGCCGACCGTGCTCCGGTTGGTCTCGTAGAGGGCCTGCCAGCCGCCCTCGACGTGCTGCTCGACGGCGATCGTCGAAAGCGAGTCCCCGGGCGCGACGACGTACGGGTTCGGCAGGACGGAGGTCCCGGTCGGGCGGGGCATGACGACGGGCGTCCCGGTGGTGGCCTTGGTCGCCTGGAGCCGGTCCATCGGCGCCTGCGTCCGCACGGGCTCGGGCTGTGCGGACTCGGGCTGTGCGGACTTGACCTGGGCCGGCTCGGCCTGGGACTGCGCCGACTTCGGCTTCGGCGACGCCGTCCCCGCACCGGCGGGCGCCGGACCGCTGCGACTGAGTCCGGACTGCGGTCCGCAGGCGGGCCAGGCCTGCGGACCCTGCCCCCTGAGCACCTTCTCCGCGACCGCGATCTGCTGGTCCTTGGTGGCCAGGTCGGCGCGTGCGGCGAAGGCGGTGCCGCCGAAGTCCCGCCAGGTGCTCTGGCTGAACTGGAGCCCGCCGAAGTAGCCGTTGCCGGTGTTGATCTTCCAGTCGCCGGTCGCCTCGCACTCGGCGACCTTGTTCCAGGTGTCCACGGAGGCGGCGTGCGCGGCCCCCGCCCCGATGAGCGGGAGCGCGATGCCCGCGCCACCCGCGGTGACGGCGAGCGAGGCCCGGTTGATGCTGCTCGGCTGGTACCGGCGGTGCCGGCCCCGTGCACCCATGGGAGCCCCCTTGAAGACATCAGGAACCGCACAACCTAACGCCGCCCCACATCGCTGACAAGAGCCACAACCGGCCGCTGTGCGGCTGGAGTTGGGCACATGTCGAACAGTGGGACGGCGTTCGCGCGGACTGGCGTACGGGTTCACCCGCCCGAAGGGGCGCGGCCGGCCGGGACCCTCCCCGGGCCCCTCAGCCGAGCGGGCCCGGCTGAGGTACCGGAGCGGGGCCGGGTGGCGCGGGCACCGGATCGGGCTCGGGGAACGGTGCCGGAACCGGCGGCACCGGCCGCGGCACGGGCTCGGGGTCCGGGAGCGGCGGGAAGGGCGCCGGAACCGGGTCGGGCTCGGGCGGCGGGGGCTGTGTCTGCTCTGCTTTTCGCTCCATGAGTCCCACTTTCCCCCGATCCCTTCCACGATGCCCCCGGACACGGCGGGGCCGGTCAGGCCGGGGGTGCAGGGGTGGTGTCCGCTCCGCGCAGCCGCAGGGCCGCGGCCAGACCGGGTCCGGGGCTGGAGAGGACGGGCACGCGGGTGCGGACCGACGGGGCGGCCCCGGCCATGGAGGCCTGGGCCAGGACGATGACGTCGGCGTCCGTCACGGCGTCCACCGCCGCGGCCACCGCCGCGAGGTGACCGGCGGTGTCCCCGGCCGCGAAGAGTTCCCAGGCCCCCTCGACGAGCCGCGTACGGACGGACACCGGCCGGCCGGCGGCCTCCTCGGCCAGAAGTTCCGCGGTCGGCGCGAAGGTCGACTCGACGGTGGCCAGCACGGCGATCCGCGGGCCCCTGCGGACGGCCTCGGCCGCCATGGGCCGGTCCACCCGCAGGACCGGGACGCCGAGGGCGGGCGCCAGGGCCTCCGCGACGGCCCCGAGGGTCGAGCAGGTGACCAGCACCGGCCCGCCCGCGTCCCCGAGCAGCCCGCGCAGGTCCTCGGCCACCGACTCCGGGCCGTGGGCGCGGGCCCGCTCCAGCAGCTCCGGGTGCGCCAGGTGCCGCAGCACGGCTCCCGGGTGCTCCCGGTCGCGCAGCGCGTCGAAGACCGGGACGTGCGCCGCGGAGGTGTGGAGCAGGGTCAGCCCCGTCACCACCGGCCGGAGTCGGCGTCCAGCTGCGCCTTCGCGGCCTCCACGAGACCGGCCGGGGCCACGGGTGCCCGGTCGGGGTGCTTGGCGGCCCAGCTCGCCGCGTAGGGGCAGAGCGGGACGACCGGCACGCCCTCGGCGGCGGCGATCCCGTAGAAGGTCCGCACCAGGTCCCCGGCGATCCCGCGGCCCTCGTGGCCCGGCTCGACCACCGTGTGGACCGCGACCAGCGCGTGCGGCTCGGCGTCGAGGACGAAGTAGGCGATGAACCCGACCACCGCCCCGTCCTCGACGGCCAGCAGCCGCCCGGCCTTCCGCTCGTCCAGCAGTTCGACCGCCATGTACCCGACTCCCCTCAGACAGCAACCGCGTGGGGGCTGCGCTCCTGATCCGTGCCCGGCACCGGGGCGGACGGGTCCGACCCCAGCTCGATGATCCTGTTGTCGGCGTCCACGTGGACCACACGGGGCGAGAACGCCCGCGCCTGCGCGTCCTCGATCTGCGCGTAGCTGATCAGGATGACCAGGTCCCCGGGGTGTACCAGGTGCGCGGCGGCCCCGTTGATCCCGATGACACCCGAACCGCGCTCGCCCTCGATGACGTACGTCTCCAGCCGCGCACCGTTCGTGATGTCGACGATGTGCACGAGCTCGCCCGGCAGCAGGTCCGCCGCGTCGAGGAGATCGGCGTCGATCGTCACGGAACCGACGTAGTGCAGGTCCGCCTGGGTGACGGTGGCCCGATGGATCTTGGACTTGAACATGGTGCGCAGCAATGTGAGCTCCTAGAAGACGGCTCCCTGCCTGCTTATTGCAGGTCAAGGGCGTTCTGCACTCTACATCGGGGGGCGTCGGATCGGAGGTCCTGAGGAAAATCGAATCCCCCTGACGAGCAGGCTCCCGGCCCGCGCTTTCATCGAGGCTGTCGGCTCGGGCTGGTGTCCTGGCCGCCCTGAGGTGACCGGCTCGCTGACCTGATCTGAGACTGAGCTCGGCGGAATGCCGGCGGTGGGGTGGCACGGCGAGTGCCCGTGACACGCCACCGCCCGCCGAAGGGCATGCCCGCGGCGCCCGTACCAGGAGGGCACGCGACCCTCCGCGAAGCACGGTGGTGAACGCTTTCCGTCCGATTGAATGTATGCCGTGACACATGCTCTGGGTTTTACCGAGGACGACCTGCGCCGGATGGCGGGGGCGCGCTCCTTCGAGCGGGGAGTCGGCTATCTGTCCGCGGTCTCACGGCTGGAGATCGCAGACGAAGCGATCACCGCCACCGTCGACGGCAGCGACGCCTACGAGGTGGAGCTCATCGAGGACGAGGACGGTGGGCTGACCGGCTGGTGCGACTGCCCTTACGGCCAGGACGGCAACTTCTGCAAGCACTGTGTGGCAGTCGGCCTCGTCGTCCTGGGGCAGGCCGACTCCGTACCACAGCAACGGTCGGCCTCCGCCTCGCGTACCCAACTGCTGGACACCTGGCTGGAGTCCCGTACCCGGGAAGAACTGCTCGCCCTGGTACGGGAGCAGCTGGCCGATGACCGCGATCTGCGGCGGCGCCTCGAACTGCGCGCGGCCGCCGCCGGGGAGGACACCGGCATCGTCCGGGAGCGCGTCCTGAGCCTCCTCGACACCCGCCCCTTCGCCCGCTACGGGTACGTCGAGCACGCCGACGCCCACGCCTACGGGCGGCAGGCGACAGAGGCCGTCACCGCACTCCGGGCGCTGACGGCGAGCGGCCGGTCGGCGGGCGCGGTGGAGGTGGCCCGTGAGGCTCTCCAGGTCCTGGGGCGAACGTACGGCGAGATCGGCGACTCGGACGGCCTGATCGGGGACATCGCCACCGGGCTGGCCGAAGCCCATCTGGAGGCCTGCCGGACTGCCCGGCCCGACCCGGTGGAGACCGCCGAGTGGCTGGTGCGGTACCTGCTGGACGAGCTGAACGATGCCACCGACATCGACCTCTTCGACTACCGCGAGGTGCTCGGTGACCCGGGTCTGGCCCGGGCACGGGCATTGGTGGTGGCCGCATGGCGGGCCAACCCGAAGGGGTGGGCGGAGAAGTACCTCATGGAGCGCCTCCTGAAGGCCGACGGCGGCAGCGTGGACGCGCTGGTAGAGGTCCACGCGGCGGATCTCGCCCCGAACGGCCACACCCACCTGGTGATCGCCGGGGAGCTGGAGACGGCGGGCCGCCCGGTCGAGGCCTTGGAGTGGGCGGAACGCGGCCTGCGGGAAAACGTCTCCGAACGGGGACCGGACAGCGATCTGATCGCCTTCGTCTGCGAGCGATACGAGCGGGCCGGCCGTCTGGCCGACGTGGTCGCGGTCCGCCGGGACCTGATGCGTGCCCGTCCCTCGCTGGCCTCCTACCAGGGCCTGCGTACGGCGGCCCGTGCGACCGGAACCTGGGAGGGCTCCGAACGCACGGACGCCCTGGAGTCGCTGAAGGCCGTCTCCCTGCCCGAGACGGGCCGCTGGTACGACGGCTCCCCGCTGGTCGACGCGCTCATCGACGACAACGACCTCCAGACCGCCTGGCAGGCCGCTACCGACGGCTACGCCGACCAGCGCCAGTGGCTCGTCCTGGCCGACCGGCTCCGCGACCGGCGACCGGCCGACGCACTGGCCGTCTACCTCCGCTGCATCGAGCCCCTGCGCAAGCAGACCGGTGACAGTGCGTACGAACGCCTCGCGGAGCTCCTCCTCAGCGCTCGCGCCTGCCATCGGGCGCTCGGTACCGAGGCCGAGTTCGCCATCTACTCGGCCTCCTTGCGCGCCGACCAGAAACGCAAGCGGAAGCTCATGGCCGTTCTCGAACAGCACGGGCTCTGAGCGACTTGCCCGCCCGCGGAATCGCGCCGCCGACGAAGGCGAGTGCGAACCGCCGGGATTTCCCGGCTCCGATCGGTGACGGTTCGGGGTTTCCCGGGTGTGGGCGGGGTCGGGTGTCAGGTCCGGCGGGTCAGGTCTCCGCTGAGGCCGTCCTGGGTGACGTGCAGGGAACCGTCGGCGTTGAGGGTCACGATGCTGTAGCCCGGGAGCTGGGTGCAGCCGCTGACGCCGGAGAGCGGGACCGGCTGGAGCACCAGCCGGGCGTCGGTCGCGCTCACGAGGGTGGCCTCACCGGTGCAGACGACCTTCCCGGTGCCGGTTCCGCCGTCGGTCTCCGTGGTGTTGATGGGGTCCCCCACCGCGCCCTGGACCAGGATGACCCGGACCGCCATCGAGACTCCAGCCGGAGAGCTCACCTTGCCCGCGAAGACGCCGACGAAGGCCTTCGGCACGACCCCGGCGTCCGACGCGCCCCTGGGCGAGGGCGACGGCGAGGGCGAGGTCGAGGACGAGGCCGGCATCGAGGGCGAGGTCGGGGCAGTGGTGCCGGCGGGCCGTCCGTCGGCGCTGTCGTGGCTGCCCCTGCCCGCGATCTGCCAGGCCACCAGGCCCGCCAGCGCCGCCGACACCACCCCGATCACCACCAGTGCGAGCAGCCTGCCGGCCCACCGCCGGGGCGCGGTCGGCCGCGCCGACGGCTGAACCGCCGGATACGGCTACTGGCCCGGCGGTGTGGCCGGCGCGGCCACGTGTACGTACGGCGGGGCGGGTGCGGGTCCGCCGGGGTGGCCGGGCGCCGGGTAGGGCACCGTGGGCGGCGGGGGCGGCAGCGGCGCGGTCATCGCGGTGGGCGGGGCCGACGGAACCGGTGGAACAGGTGGAACCGCACGTGTGTCCGCGGCCTGACCCTCCAGGTCGAGGAGTTCCACCGTCGTCCGCGCCACCGCGTCCGAGACGTTCCGCGGCAGCCAGCCGCGTTCGCCGAGGCGGGTGCCCTCCGCCCCGATCCGGTCCAGCCGGTGGCGCAGTTGTCCGGGCGGCGGCCTGCGACCGGGGTCCTTCTCCAGGCAGTCACGCACGAGGCCATACAACTCACCGGTGATGCCGCCGAGTTCGGGCTCCTCGTGGACGATCCGGTAGAGCAGCACGGCCGCACTGTCCTTCTCGCCGAACGGCGCCGTCCCGGTCGCCGCGAACGCCATCACGGCACCGAGCGCGAAAACGTCCCCGGCCGGCCCTGTGGCGTCGCCCCGCGCCTGCTCGGGGGACATGAAACCGGGCGAGCCGACGACGTACCCGGACCGGGTCAGGACCGAGGTCGCGTCCAGGGCGCGGGCTATGCCGAAGTCGATGAGCCGCGGGCCGTCCAGGGCCAGCAGCACGTTGGAGGGTTTGACGTCCCGGTGGACCAGGCCCAGATCGTGCACCGCCGCCAGAGCCTCGGCGAGCCCGGCGCCCAGGACCCGCACCGCGTCGGGCGGCAACGGGCCGAACCGCCGGACGGCGGCGGACAGCGAGGGCCCGGCGACGTAGCCGGTCGCCACCCACGGCTGCCCGCCCTCGGTGTCGGCGTCCAGCACCGGGGCGGTCCAACGGCCTCCGACCAGGCGCGCCGCGGCCACCTCCTGCCGGAAGCGCTGCCGGAACTCCGAGTCCCCCGCGTACTCGGGACGGACCGTCTTGACGGCCACCGTCCGTCCGCCCGCCGTGCGCCCGAGGAAGACCTGCCCCATCCCTCCGGCCCCGAGCCGTGCCACCAATCGGTACGGGCCCATGCGCTGCGGATCGCCCGGTGCCAGTGTCTCCAAGGTCTGTCGCTCCCCCGCTGGTTGTGACACAGGGCGCGATCGTAGCCACACGCCGGAGGGCGGTCCATCACTTCTTCTTCACGTCCTCCACATGAGCGATGCCCACGCCCGTCGCCGGCACCGCCCGCCGACCGGACCGCCGCGCACCGTCACCACACTCACCGGCGGACGGCCCCGGATGGCCCTGGCACAAGGCCGTCATCAGCGCCGCGGCCGAGTCCTGTGTGGCCCACCGGGAGCCCGCCACGTCCCGCGCGCCGCCGACCACGAAGGCGGTCGTCAGGGTGAGCGCCTCGTCGTGGTCGCGCTTGCTCAGGTCCGTCTCACAGGCACCGAGCACGGCCAACGGCCAGTCCGGCGCCTCCTGTTCGTCCGTGGTGCGGTCGAGCAGCTGCGAGACGGCCAGCAGGTCGGCGGGCCGGTCCCCCCTCGGGTCCGTCCGCTTCGGGTGCCGGCCGCCGCGGGCTCGGCGGGCGGTTCGCAGAACTCCCCCGTACAGCCGCGCCGCGGGTACCGGGCCTGCTGGAGCGCCGCCACCTCCAGCTCCGCGTACGGCAGGCTCATGGTGGGGTCCGGCACCAGGCCGGGGCGGCCGGGGCGCGCCGGGCGCGCCGGACCGTGTTCAGGAACCGGCGGCCGGACGCCGCGCAGCTGACGTAGTCGCTGGGGGCCTCGGCCGGCAGGCGGGCCGCGTGCCAGGGGGCCGCTCTTCTCCCCGGACAGGAGGGGCAGTGCCCGAACGCCGGTGCCGATGTCCGGGCCCACGACCACCGCCATGCCCGGTGTGCTCGCGGAGCACGGCCTGGTTCCGGCCGCCCTCCAGGACGGTGACGGCGCCCGGACCTGGCTCCGTGAGGCGCTCGGCCTGCACAGCCTCGTCCGGGCCATGGACCTGAACTTCCGGGAGGTCCGGTTCTTCCGCACGGCCGCGGTGGCGGACGAGGAGGCCGGGGTGGACGGCAGCGTCACGGGTTCGTCGAGTGGTGCCTGCGCGGCTGACGTCGGCCGCGTGCTGCGCTGCACCCCCAAGGCAGGGACCTGACCTGCGGGGATGCCCGGATCCCGGGTGCCGGTCCGGTCGCCGCCCGCTGCCGACAGCCCGTAGAGGTTAGAAGATGGATTATGAGCAACTACCTGGGAGGCCTCCGGCGCTGGCTGCTCCGCTCGGCTCCGAGCCCCTCGGCTCCCGCTCGGCCTTCCCCCGCGGGAAACCGCCGGGAGCAGGAGGGGCGGCGGGAGCAGGCCCCGTCCCCGGGGGGAGGGGCCCGGCGGCCCCAGCGCCTGCCCTCCCTCCTGAGCGCGCGCAGCGTGGCCGGCGAGGTGTTCCTCCTCCAGCTGGCCGTCGTGGTCCTGCTCGTCTCCGCCGCGGTCCTGGCGCTCGTGGTGCAGGCCCGGAGTTCCGCCATGCTGGACGCCCGGCACCGTACCCTCGCCGCCGCCGGGACGTTCGCGGAGTCCCCGGGGATGGTGGCCGCCCTGCACAGCGCCCATCCCAGCGCGGTGCTCCAGCCGAGCGCCGACGCGGCGCGGAAGATCGCCGGGGTCGACGGTCTGAACGTGTACACCCTCGACGGGGTCACCCTCGCCCACAGCGACCCGCGGCAGATCGGCAAGCGCGTCGTCGGCCCGTTCGCCTCGGCGGCGGCCGGCAAGTCGTTCACCGAGACGTTCGCCGGGTCCCTGGGGCAGTCCGTGGTCTCCGTGGTCCCCGTCAAGGACGCACGGGGCAACGTCATCGCCGTCGTCTCCTCCCCGGTCACGGTCCAGAACGTCCAGAGCATGGTGAACGGGCAGCTGCCGGTCGTCCTCGGCAGCGCGGCCGCGGTGCTCGCCCTGTCCGCGGGCGGCACCGCTCTGGTGAGCCGCCGGCTGCAGCGCCGGACGCACGGCCTGGGACCGGAGGAAATGACGAGGATGTACGAACACCACGACGCGGTGCTGCACGCGGTCCGGGAGGGCGTGCTGATCGTCGGGGACGGCGGGCGGCTGCTGCTGGCCAACGACGAGGCGCGCCGGCTGCTCGATCTGCCGGGGGACGCGGAGGGGCGCCCCGTCACCGACCTGGGTCTGGAGGAGGGGATCGCCGAGCGGATCACATCGGGCCGCGCCGCGACCGACGAGGTGCACATGGCGGCCGATCGGCTACTGGCCGTGAACATCCGGCCCACCGCCCCGTACGGCACGGCCGGTACCGTCGTCACGCTGCGCGACACCACGGAGCTGCGGGCGCTGTCCGGCCGGGCGGAGGTGGCCCGCGAGCGGCTGAAGCTGCTCTACGACGCGGGCGTGCAGGTGGGAACGACCCTGGACGTGGAGCGCACGGCGCAGGAACTGGCACGGGTGGCGGTCCCCCGGTTCGCCGACGTGGTCACGGTCGACCTGCTGGAGCCGGTGTTGCGCGGCGAGGACCCGCCCGATATGAACACCGAGATGCGCCGCACCGCCGCCGAGGGCCTCCAGGGCGACCACCCGCTCTACCCCGTCGGCCGACTGATCCGGTTCGTTCCGTCCAGCCCGATGGCCGTCGGGCTGGCAGGCGGCCACGCGGTCCTGGAAGCGGATCTGCACGCCACCCGGCACTGGCGGGACCAGGACCCGGACAACGCCGAGCGGATTCTGGAACGCGGCATCCACTCCATGATCGCCGTACCCCTGCGGGCCCGGGGCGTCGTGCTGGGGATGGCCGGCTACTGGCGGGGGCGGGACGCCGCGTCGTTCGACGAGGAGGACGTGTCCTTCGCCGAGGAGCTGACCGCACGGGCGGCGCTGTCGGTCGACAACGCCCGCCGATACACCCGCGAGCACACCGTGGCCGACACCCTGCAGCGCAGTCTGCTGCCCCGCGGCGTCCCGGAGCAGTCCGCCGTCGAGGTCGCGCACCGCTACGTGTCGGCGAAGGCCGGTGTGGGCGGCGACTGGTTCGACGTCATCCCCCTACCCGGCGCCCGGGTGGCGCTGGTGGTCGGCGACGTCGTCGGCCACGGTCTGTACGCCGCCGCCACCATGGGTCGCCTGCGTACGGCCGTGTACAACTTCTCCACCCTCGACCTGCCTCCGGACGAGCTCCTGAGCCACCTGGACGAGCTGGTCGCCCACATCGACACGGACCAGCAGGAGTGGCAGGGCATCACCGGAGCCACCTGCCTGTGCGCCGTCTACGACCCCGTTTCGGGGCAGGTGACGGCGGCCACCGCCGGCCATCCGGGCCCTGCCCTGGTCCACCCCGACGGCAGCGTGTCCTTCCCCGAGGTGCCGGTCTCCCCGCCGCTGGGTCTGGGCGAGGGCCTGCCCATGGAGACCGCGGAGCTGACCCTGCCCGAGGGCTCCCTGCTGGCGCTCTTCACCAACGGGCTGATCGAGGGCCGCGACCGCGATCCGGACACCGGCCTGGCGGCGCTGCGCGCCGCCTTGTCCGGGCCCGCCCGGACCCCTGAGGAAACCTGCACCGCGGTGATCGAGGCGGTGCTGCCCACCCGGCCCAGCGA
Source organism: Streptomyces sp. AB3(2024) (assembly GCF_041862025.1). Lineage (NCBI taxonomy): Bacteria > Bacillati > Actinomycetota > Actinomycetes > Kitasatosporales > Streptomycetaceae > Streptomyces > Streptomyces sp. AB3(2024). The sequence continues at coordinate 43,867 of NZ_JBGWAB010000035.1, read as the reverse complement.
CGACATCGCGCTGCTGGTGGCCCGGACCCGCCGGCTGGACCCGGCGCGGATCGCCGAGTGGGACGTACCCCCCGACCCGGCGCAGGTGTCCCGGGTGCGCAACGCGTGCGCCCGCCGGCTGGCGGACTGGGACCTGGACGAGATCGCCTTCACGACGGAGCTGATCCTGAGCGAACTGATCACCAACGCCATCCGCTACGGGAGCGAGCCCATCCGGGTGCGGCTGCTGTACGACCGCAGCCTGATCTGCGAGGTCTCCGACGGGTCGAGCACCTCCCCGCACCTGCGCCGGGCCGAGGAGACCGACGAGGGCGGTCGCGGCCTGTTCCTCGTCGCGCAGTTCGCCCAGCGCTGGGGCACCCGCTACACCGCCCGCGGCAAGATCATTTGGAGCGAGCAGGCCCTCCACGAGGCAGGGGCGGGGAGCGCGCCGTCCGCAGCGCTTCCGGGGGAGGCGCTCCTGGCCGGCTGGGACGACGAGCCGCTCTGAGAGGCGCCGGGCGGCGGGAACGGCGGCGGACACCACCGGCTGGAACTGCGCCGCCGGGGGCATCGAACGTACGCTGGTCTCGACCGGTACGCGCCCGCCCGCCATGGAGCCTTAGTGCCCGCACCTCGTCTGCGGACAGCCGCCGTCGGAGTCTGCCTCGCCCTCGCGGTGGCGCCCCTCGGCGGCTGCGGAGACAAGCCCACCGCCGTGCCCCGGACACCCGCGGCGGCCACGTCCGCCACGGACGCAGGCGGCATGGCGGCACTGACCGCGGCGGCGAAGAAGGAGGGCTCGCTCAACGCGATCGCGCTCCCGAGCGACTGGGCCAACTACGGCGCACTGATCGACGGCTTCGAGAAGAAGTACGGGATCAAGGTCTCGGTGGAGAGCCCGGAGGGCAGCAGCCAGGAAGAGATCAACGCCCTGAAGGAGCACAGGCGCGACGGCCGCGCCCCCGACGTGATCGACGTGGGGGGCTCCTTCGCCCAGTCCGCGGCCCAGCAGGGCCTGCTCGCGCCGTACAAGGTCGCCCCGTGGGACAGCATTCCCAAGGAGCAGAAGGATCCGCACGCCCTCTGGTACAACAATTACGGCGGCTACGTCTCGATCGGCTGCGACGCCAAGCGCGTCAAGACCTGCCCCGCGACCTTCGCCGATCTGCGCAAGCCCGAGTACAAGGGCAAGGTCGCGCTCAACGGCGACCCGACCAGGTCGGGGTCCGCCTTCGCCGGCGTGTACGCGGCGGCCCTGGCGAACGGGGGGTCCTTCGACGACATCCAGCCCGGTATCGACTTCTTCGCCGAGCTGAGCAGGAACGGCAACTTCATCCCGGTCGAATCCACCCCCGCGACGATCGAGAAGGGTCAGACCCCGATCAGCATCGACTGGGACTTCCTCAATCTCGGATACGCCGACGAGTTCCGCAGGAAGGGCGCGGACGTCGACTGGCGGACCGCCATCCCCTTCGACGGCAGTTTCGCCGAGTACTACGCCCACGGGGTGAACAAGGAGGCCCCGCATCCGGCGGCGGCACGCCTGTGGCAGGAGTACGTCTTCAGCCCGGAGGGCCAGAACCTCAGGCTCGGCGCCTACGCGCGCCCCGTGCTCATGGACGCCATGGCGAAGGACGGCACCCTCGACAAGGCCGCCGCGGAGAACCTGCCGACGGTCGAGGGCACGCCGACGTTCCCGACGGAGGCGCAGCGGGAGAAGGCGAGGGAGACCGTCAACCGCAACTGGGCCAAAGCGGTCTCGGGCTGAGGGCCGGGCTGCCCGCGGGGGTTGCGGTCATTGCTTGCGGCGCAGCTCGTCGAGCTGCTTCTCGAAGGCCTTCGTCTCCGCGATCAGCCGCTCGCGCGCGTCCTTCTGCCGCTGGTCGCCCCGGCTCTTGAACGCCTCGGTGAAATGCGGCTGCAGCTGGGTCCACCAGCCGTGGTCCAGCATCGCCCAGGCCTGCGGGCACAACGGGGCACGCGTCTTCGGCAGGTAGCCCGTGCCGACCAGGGGGGCGTGGTATTTCTTCGGGTCGCTCCCCTCCAGGTAGCACAGGAAGTTGAAGACCCGTTGCTGGGTGACGGGGTGATCGCCCGAGAGCCCCTCCAGCGTCAGCCCGCCCTCCCTGCGGGCGATCTCGTCGAACAGGAGGGCGGCTGCCAGCGTCGGACCGGCCCCCACCTGGTTGATGGTGGAGAACGACGCGTACCCGTCGGCGGCGTCCTCCTCCAGGCCGAGGTTCGCGAGCATCAGCTGACGCTGCAGGGCATGGCCCAGCTCGTGACCGAAGATGAACCGGGTCGACAGCGCGGTCAGGTCGTCGGCGTTGAACTCGTCCGCGGGAAGCGGGGCGGGACGCTTGACGGTCTTGACCACGTCACCGAGGGTCTTTTCGATCTCGGTCAGGAACGCCGCCGTCATGTAGATCGTCCTGCCGTCGGGCTGGGTGACCGCGTCGGTGACCCCGGGCGGGACCTTGCCGGTGACCTTCACGACCAGATCGTGCGGGAGGACGAGCGCCTCGTTCACCCAGTCGGCGGCCTGTTCCAGCACGCCGGACTCGCGGACCACCTCCACGGCGTGCCGGTCCTCCGGCTTGATCGTGTCGTCCTCGTAGACCACGGTGACCTCGGCGCCCGTGGCGGCCGCGCCGCCGTCGACGCCGCACGAGACGGCGGCGAAGCCGACGGCGAGCAGCGCCCCCACGGAAGCGGTCCGCAGCAGGGCCGCGCACCCACCGGCGTACGACACCCCGGCCGGCTCCTCTCGTTCGTCACGACGTGGCGGCGGGCGCGTGCGCGCCCGAGGGGGACCCGAGCCCGAGAACCCGACACGCGGATTATGACCGAAGGGCCATTTCTCCACAATCGCCCGTTTAGCGCTATTCACTTCCCCCGATCCGGGGCAGCCGCGATCCTGGCCCCGGTTCCCGGGGTGAGCGGCGTCGCGGAGGTGCCGTGACCCTGCGTCGAGCCAACCGCCTTGCACCGGAGGGCTGTTGAAAGGTCGAACGCGGCAAGATAGCAGTCTTTCGAGGACTTGCCCGGATGTTTATCCGATGGTGATGGCCCTTCCTCGGCGACGCCACACCGGGCACTAGCGTCCCGTGGCACCCCAGGAGAGCCGGATGTGCGGATGTGAACCGCCCGGCACGCGCCGGCGGCCGGCACGGCCCCGACTCTCCTGCAGGACCACGGAGCAAGGAGGCAATGTGCTGTCATTCCGGCGGCGATCCGGCAGCGGCTTGTCGGTGGCCACGAAGTACACGATCGGAAGCGGCCTGGTCATCAGCGCCCTGGCCGTCACGCTGATCGCGCTGCTGATCCCCGTGGCCAAGTACGGCGACCGCGCCTCGGCGGCCACCGCGGGACCGGCGGCACCGGCGGCGGGGATCGTGGACGACGGCGCCGGAATCATGAGCACGGCGTACGGGCCGCTCACCCCCACCGACCGGGACTTCGTCCGCAAGGTGCGGCTCGCCGGGCTCTGGGAGCTGCCCGCGGGGCGACAGGCCCAGCAGCGCGGGACGCGCCCCTCCGTGCGCACGGCCGGGGAGCACCTCGTCATGGGCCACACCGACCTCGACCGCCAGGTCCTCCAGGTCGGTCAGGCCCTCGGCATCGACCTTCCCGACCGGCCCAACGCGCAGCAGCAGGGCTGGCTCGACCAGATGACGGCCGCCCAGGGCAACGAGTACGAGCGGCTGTTCGTGCAGTTGCTGCGGCGGGCCCACGGCAAGGTGTTCCAGCTGGTGGCGCAGGTCCGGGCGCAGACCCGGAACTCCATGGTGCGGGCCCTGGCCACCTCGGCCAACACCACGGTCCTGGACCACATCACGGTCCTGGAGGAGAGCGGGCTCGTCGACTTCGACTCGCTCTCCGACGCGAGCCCGGCCCCGTCCTCCCCCTCCTCACCGCTCCAACAGGGGGCATCGTCCCCCTCTTCTGTCCGATCGACGAAGTGAAGTGATCACATGGGTCAAAAGGGCCACAGGCGCCCCCGGCTGAAACTCCTGGCCGCGGCGTGCGCGCTGGTACTGGGCGGCGGCGGGGTCGCCGTCATCGCGGGCAACGCGAACGCCGGCCAGGACGCCGGCCGCACCGGCGAGGTGACGGCGACCATCGACTGCCCGGACGTGGGCGACCGGCTCACGGACGTACCCGACCAGGCGCGGGCCGAGGTCGACCAGAACCTCGCCCAGCTCGACGGGCAGGTCGCCGACGCCTACCGGCAGCTCGCCGCGGGGCAGGTGAGCAAGAAGAAGGTCCCGAAGGACGCCCTCCTGGGCCGGCTCAAGGACCAGCGCTCCACCACCATCCGGCGGGTGTCCGACGTGATCGGCCGTTCCGCCGGACGCCCCGAGGGGCTGGACGCGCTGAGCGGCTGCACCATGAAGGAGGCTCCCGCGGAAGCGGACCCCGGTGTCGGCGCGGCGGCCGACGCGGCGGTCGCCGCCGCGGCCGACCCCGCGCGCGATCCCGACGCGGCGCGCGGCATCGGGCAGAAACGGGGGCCCGCCCAGAGCGACTTCGTCTCCATCGCCAAGGTACGGCCGAACGTGAACGCCCCCGCCGCCGGGCGCGGCGCCTCCACCGGCTCGTTCTCCTCGCAGTGCGGGCGCAACGAGAACGGCCACTTCAACCCCGACAACGTCATCGTCGCCCCCGGCGTCTCCAACGGCGCCCACCACATGCACGACTACGTGGGCAACAAGTCGACGAACGCCTTCTCCTCCAACAACAGTCTCGCGGCGTCCGGAACGACCTGCGGCAACGGCGACCAGTCCACCTACTACTGGCCGGTGCTGCGGCTGCGCGACGGGAAGACGGAGCGGGACGCCAAGGCCCCGGGCGGCGGACAGGACGCCAACGTGGGCACGATCCTGCGGCCGAAGCAGGTCACGATCGACTTCAAGGGGAGCCCCGTCGGCCAGGTCAAGGCGATGCCGCGCTTCCTGCGCATCATCACGGGTGACGCGAAGGCCTTCACCAACGGCACCGCCAACGCCAACGCCTCCTGGAGCTGCACCGGTTTCGAGGACCGGCAGCTGAAGGACAAGTACCCGATCTGTCCGAAGGGCAGCGACGTGGTGCGCACCTTCACCTTCCAGAGCTGCTGGGACGGCCGCAACACCGACAGCGCCAACCACCGTACGCACGTGGCCTTCCCGGACAAGGCGGGCCGTTGCCCGCAGGGTTTCGCCGCGATCCCGCAGCTGGTGCAGCGGCTCACCTACGGGGTCGCGCCCGGTGCCCGCTTCGCGGTGGACAGCTTTCCGGAGCAGCTGCACAAGCCTGTGACCGACCACGGCGACTTCATCAACGTCATGTCGAACGGGCTCATGGCCCAGGCCGTGGGCTGCATCAACGGCGGGCGCACCTGCCGCTGACGCCGTCCGGGACGGGCGCCGGGCCGGGGCTCGTCCCGGGCCGGCGTCCGTGCGTCCGTACCCGTCCCGGTGCCCGCGGCCGCGGCCGCCCGGACGGGTGCCGAAAGCGGTGAGGAGGAGTGCGATGCCCGGCTCACGCGACACCGCGGACCGCCCACGTCCAGCGGACGGGGGGCCGGTCGCCGCGCCCTCCGACGCGGAACTCACCCGGCGCCTGCGCCTCCCCGGCGGCGATGCCGAGGAGGCGACCGTGCGTGAGCTCCTCTACCGGCGGCACCGGCGCGCCGCCCTCGCCTGCGCGCGCACCTGCTGCCGTACCCCGCAGGACGCCGAGGACCTGGTGTCGGAGGCGTTCCTGCGGACCTTCCAGGCGGTCCGCTCCGGCTCCGGGCCCCGGGGGCCCTGGCGCGCGTACCTGCTGGCGGTGGTCCGGCACACGGCGATGGAGTGGCGCGAGTGCGCCGGACGGATCCTGCTGACCTCGGACTTCGACTCCTGGTGCCGGCCGGCGCCCGGCGGCGACCCGCAGGGGCTGGTGATGGCCGACGAGGACCGCCGGCTCGTGGCGCGTTCCTTCCGGGCCCTGCCGGCCCGCTGGCAGGCCGTCCTGTGGCAGACGCTGGTGGAGGAGGAGTCCCCGCACCGGATCGCGGCGCGGCTGGGCATCACCCCGAGCGCGGTGAACTCGCTGGCCTTCCGGGCCCGCGAGGGGCTGCGGGAGGCGTACCTCGGCGCCCATCTGGACGCGGCGGCGGGCGGCGGGCGGTGCGGCCACTACGGCGGCATGCTCGGCACGGCGGTGCGGCGGGGCGGTACGCGGAGCCCGCGGGGGCTGGTCCGCCACCTCGCGGGGTGCGGCCGGTGCGCGCGGGCCTACGCGGAGCTGCTGGACCTCAACGCGACGCTGCGCGGCGCCCCGGCGCCCGTACCGGCGTAGGCCGTTCGCCCCTGCACGCGCGAACGGCGGCCGCCCGGCCTCCCCGTGGTACGGGGAGGCCGGGCGGTTCCGGTTCACGGGCGGCGCGTCCGAGCGGTGCTCAGAGGCCGTTGACCCGGGCCATCCGTCCGACGACCAGGGGGGTGAAGTCGGCGGTGACGACGCGTGCCGTGCGCCGGCCCACCCGCGAGTGCTGGCGGCGCACCTGGGCCATCAGGCGGCGGCTGCGCAGGGCCATCTCCAGTTCGAAGCGGGTCCGCGGATCGCGCAGACCGGGTCCGAAGAGCTTCTCCAGCTGCCGCATGCGGTAGCGCACGGTCTGCGGGTGCACGCTCAGGGCCTTGGCCGCCTCGGGGGCTCCGCCGCCCTCCAGCCACGCGAGCAGGGTGACCTCCAGGCGCTCGCTCTGGCGCGGGGTCAGATCGGCGAGGGGGCGCAGCCAGCGGGCGGCCAGCGCGTGGGCCAGGGGCTCGTCCTGGAGCAGCAGGAGCGTGGAGAGGTGGTCGTCCACGAAGACGGCGCGGGCGTCCGGGCCGCCGCGGTTGGGGGTCAGGGTGAGCAGACGCAGGGCCCAGCGCAGTGAGGAGGCGGTGTCGCGGAGGGGGACCGCGTGGCCGACGGCCGCGAACCGGCCGCGCAGCGGGGGTTCGAGGGCGGCCCGGGTGTCCGGGTCGGCGCTGGGGAGCAGCAGGCACGGCCGGCCGGCGAACATGCCGGGGAGGGCGTCGTCGAGGACGGCCGCCAGTTGCTGGGTCTCGCCGGGCGTGGCCAGCGCGATGGCCCGTACGGCCACCGGGAGGGGCCAGCCGGCGGCCTCGGACAGCTCGGTGAGGGAGGCGTGGGAGGCCACGCGGTCGTCGGTGAGGGCCTTGAAGAGCTCCTGGCGGGCCCGGTCGCGCGGGGCCGCGGGTTCCGGGCGGGTGCCGTGGGCGCCTTCATGGGGGGCCGCGTCGTCGGGCCGCGCGGGGCCGTCGCCGTCGGGGCGGCCGGGGGCGTGACCGCCGTGGCCGTGGCCGTGACCGCCGTGGCCGTGGCCCCCGTGACCGCCTCCACCGAGGCTTCCGCTTCCGTGGCCGTGCTCGCGCACCTCCGAGAGTCCGGGGCCCCGTACGTCCTCGTGCCGGCCGCCGTGGACGGCGTCCGCCGCCACGTCGTGCCGGTCCTCGACCTCGTCCGGCGTCTTCGTGCCGGTCCCGTCGTGCGCGGCGTCCCGTAGGGGCTCGTCGCGGTACCCGAGTGCGGCGAGAAGGGCTTCTTCCACCGCTTGTCGGAGCATTTCGTCATCGATGGCATCGTTGTCATCGACAAGTGTGGAAAATCCGGGAATTCCATGCAGAAGCTCCTCCACTATCTCCCCGGCCAGCGCAGGGAGTTCCCTGCGCAGGACGCGGGTCCACTCGCCGCGGGGGCGGGACCAGATGCGGTTCAGAAGTTCGCACATCGTTTCCTCGTTCTTGCCGGGGTGAGGCCTGTCCGGTGCAGGAGTGACAGGCCCGCCAAGGTCGCCTGCCTCTCCAACGACCTTGCCTGTGACGACAGTTGCAGCTACCACACGCCCTCCTGGACGGTTCCGGCCACCTTTGGTCCCGCGGGTTTGCCTTGATTTTGCCGTCGGGGACGCGTAGACGGCGAGGGGTGCGGTGGCCTGTCACAACCTCCACTGGAGGGGAATCCTCCGGGCTCGTTCGACGCGCCGGAGACGGGGTGCGAGAAATTATCACGTTTCGATAAATCCTGTGGAGATGCTGCGCAGCTCCACGATGCTTCTGCACTCCGGCCCCGAGCCCTTCGGCCGACGTGGGAATTCCACAGCGCTGCCGGCCACCATCGACCACAACTCCCGGGGCGCCGAGCGCCAGGTGGAGTGCTCGGAGCCCAGGCGCACAGGAGAACTGGATGCCCCTGCCCCAGCCTCACATGCCCCGCTCCCACAGAGCCCGACGCGGGAGCCGCCGCGCCGCGGTGGCCCCGGCCGCCGGAAAACGGGCCGTCCGGCGGCCTCCGCTTCTGCCCGTCGCGGGGCGGCTGCGCACCAGCGTGCTCTGCGCCTCCCTCGCCGCGCTCCTCTCCCTGATCGTGGCGGCACGCGCGGGCGCACTGACCCATCTGTGGGACTTCCTCGACTTCGGGTCGGGCGTCCTCTCGCTCGTCTCCCTCACCTCCACCGTCCTGTGGGGGCTGGTGGCCACCGACCGGGTGCTCCTCGGATCGGGGCACCGGCTGCTCGCGCAGGGCGTCCACCGCGGCCTGGCCGTCGCGGGGTTGGGCTTCCTCGCCCTGCACATATGGGTCAAGGTCGCCGAGGGCCACACGGGCGCGACGTCCGCGCTGCTGCCGTTCACCGACGCGAACCGGCCCGTCGTCATCGGCCTCGGCACCCTGGCCGGATATCTCTTCGTGAGCGTGGCGGTCTCCGGCGCCCTGCGTAGTGTGTTCGCCACCAATCGCCGCTCCATGTGGTGGCGGGCCCTGCACATCGGCGCTTACCCGGCGTGGGGGGCCTCCCTCGTGCACGGGCTCAAGGCGGGCCGTCCCGCAGACCTCTGGGTGACGGCGGCCTACGTCCTCGGCGTGGCCGGCGTGATGGGGCTGCTCGCCGTCCGGCTGCGCACCCGCAGGCGCGAGGCGACCGCCCCCGTGAGCGCCCCGCAGTCCGTCACGGCCACCCGCGGCGCCCGCGGCCCGCGTTCGCGGGGCTACCCCGTACGGGAGGTGCCCCTCGCGGGGCTGCGCGCAGGACGCGGCGGCGGACCTTCGGGGGCTCCGGGCGGCCCCGTCCGACCGGCCGTGGCGACCTCGCCCGTCACCCAGGGCGCACAAGCCGCGCAGGCCGCGCAGTTCACCCAGGACACCCAGGACACGCAGGCCCTGCCGGCCATGCAGGTGACCCAGCCGCTGCAGGCTGTGCCGCCCCAGCCCGAACACCCCCCGTACGCCGCCGCCTACGCGCCCGGCCCGTCCGCGGACGCCGGCGCCGCCACCGGCTTCGGCCCGCTCGCCGGGCGGGAGGGACGGCGGTGAGCGAAGCGCCGCGCCCCGGCCTCGGCTGCGTGGGCACCCCCCGGCTGCTGACCGGACTCGACCGGTTCCCGCGGCTGGACCGCGATGCCCACGAGGCCGCGCACGGACCGCTGCCCCGCTACCGCCCGGACGAACTCGTCGACCTCGCGGCCGACATCGACCTGCGGGGCCGCGGCGGCGCGGGCTTCCCCTTCGCGCGCAAGCTGCGCGCGGTCACCCAGTCCGCCAGGGGACGCGACGGGTTGACCGCCGTCGTCGTCAACGGCAGCGAGGGCGAACCCAGTTGCCTCAAGGACAAGGCCCTTCTGCTGCACGCCCCGCACCTGGTGCTCGACGGGGCCCTACTGGCCGCCGCCGCGGTCGGCGCCGAGGACGTGGTGATCGCCGTGACCCGCCCCGACGTGGAGCGTTCGGTGCGCGACGCCGTCGCCGAACGGGGCCGTGGCGGGCGCCAGGTACGCGTGGCGCTGCTGCCCGAACGGTTCGTCACCGGCGAGGGCACCGCGATGATCAACGGCCTCAACGGCGGCGCCACGCTGCCGTCCGGGCAGCGGGTGCGCACCAGCGAGCGCGGCCTCGGCGGGGTGCCCACCCTGCTGTCGAACACCGAGACCTACGCCCAGCTCGCCGTCGCCGCGCGGCTCGGCGCCGCCGGCTACCGGTCGGCCGGGCTGCCGTCCGAGCCGGGCACCGTCCTGCTGACCGTCGCCGGCTCGACGGTCATCGAGGCCCCGACCGGGACCTCGCTGGCGTACGTCCTGGAGCTGTGCGGCCTGCGCCCCGGGCAGGGGGTGCTCGTGGGCGGCTACCACGGCCGCTGGCTGGATCCCGGATCGGCCCTCGGCGCGGAGGTGTCCCGGCAGTCCCTCGCCGCCTTCGGCGCGGTACTGGGGGCGGGCGCGGTGCTGCCGCTGCCCGAGGACACCTGTCCGGCGGGCGAGGTGGCCCGGGTGACGCGCTGGATGGCGAACGAGTCGGCGGGCCAGTGCGGTCCCTGCGTACGGGGCCTGCCCGCGCTGGCCGACGTACTGGAGGCGGCCGTCGCGGGCGGGGGCCGCAGCGCCCTCGAAGCGGTGGAGGCGCGGATGCTGGGGGTGCGCAGACGCGGGGCGTGCAGCCACCCGGACGGCACCTCGCACTTCGTGGCCTCGGCCCTCGCCTCCTTCCCCGACGAGTTCCGCGACCACGCGCTCGGCAGCGGCTGCGGCCGACGGGTGCTGGGGGCGCTGCCGCTGCCCGACGACGAAAGCCCGGAGCGGCTGGTCGTGGACTGGACGCTGTGCAAGGGGCACGGGCTGTGCGTGGACGTCCTGCCGGACGTCGTACGGCTCGACGCGGACGGCTATCCGGCACAGGCCTCCATGCCGGTGCCGGAGCGGCTGCGGCCCAAGGCCCTGCGCGCCGTGCGGCGCTGCCCGGCGCTCGCTCTGCGCATCCAGGAATGAGTCGCGCACGGCCGCACCCCGCCCCCGAGTTCATTCTTGGCGCGATCTGACAAATTCCCGGGGACATTCGTTTCGGGGGCTCCCGGCCCCGTATCAATTACTCAGGCAATGCGAACAGAACGCGGAACCCAAACCGAAGGAGAGACCGTGAAGAGAATGCGCCGTGAAATACTCGCCGGGTCGGCGGTCGCGGTACTGCTGCTGACGGCCGGGTGCGGGCTCTCGGACAACAAGTCCTCCGCGAAGGGGGATTCCGTGCAGCCGGTGGGCGACAGCAAGGCGCTGGACGCCTACGGCTCGGGCTCCGGCTCCGGCGCCGGGTCGCTGCCGGGGTACGGCAGCGATACCGGGGCCGCGCCGGCCGGCGGGGCCGCGGCGGCCGGCAAGGGCGGGGCGGCCGGGGAACTGAAGGTACGGGAGGCCGCGGACCTGGGCTCGGTGGTCACGGACGCCGAGGGGTTCACCCTCTACCGGTTCGACAAGGACACGGCCAAGCCGCCCAAGTCGAACTGCGAGGGGGACTGCGCCAAGGTCTGGCCGGCGGTGTCGGCGGACGACGCCTCGGCCGGGGCCGGGATCCAGGCGGGCATGCTCGGCTCCGTGACCCGGGCCGACGGCACGAAGCAGCTGACGCTGGGCGGCTGGCCGGTGTACCGCTACGCGAAGGACACCAAGGCGGGCGACACGCTCGGCGAGGGCGTCGGCGGCACCTGGCACGCGCTGGGCCCGGACGGGAAGCCGTCCACCGCGTCCAAGGGCGCGGGCGGCGGGGGCATGGACATGGGCACCGGCGCGGGCATGAACACGGGTTCCGGGGCGACGGAACAGCCGCCGGCGCAGCCGCAGGTCTCGCTGTCGGTGCGGCAGAACGCGCAGCTCGGCCCGATCCTCGCCGACGCCCAGGGGCGCACCCTCTACCGGTTCGACAAGGACAGCGCCTGGCCGATGAAATTCGGCTGCCTCGACGCCTGCCTCGACACGTGGAAACCGGCCCCCGCCATCGACAAGACGAAGGTGAACGGAATTGCCGCCGGATTGGTCGGATCGGTGAAACGGCCCGACGGTTCGGAACAATTGACGATCGACTGCTGGCCGGTTTACACATTCACCGGGGACAAGGAACCCGGAGACATCAACGGGCAGAACAAGCAGGGCCTCTGGTTCGCCGTGACCGACAAGGGCAAGAAGACGAAGGCGGCCGGATAGAGCGGCCCGCACCCCCGATCCCGTGGTGCCCGGCCCCCCTCCCCGTCGGGCACCACGACCCCCTTCCCGATCCGTCAGCGAGGTTGTCCCATGCCGTCCACCGACCGACCGACGGGCCGCCTCCTGACGGCCGTTGCCGTGATGTGCGCCTCGCTGCTGTGCGGGGGCTGTGGCGAGAGCCGGCCGCAGCACGGGGCCGACGCGGCGGCCGGCTCCGTACCGGCGGCGAAGGCCGCCCCGGCGTCCCCGGCTGCCCCGGCCTCCCCCGCCTCCCCGGCCGCCCCCGGCACCTCCGTGGAGGAGATCGCCGGCGTGCTGGGCTGCACCGCCGAGCTGAGCGTCGAGGCGGACGAACTGCGCCAGGGAGCCTGTGAGACGGCGCAGGGCGCCTACAGCGTGACCACCTTCGCCGCGGACCGGGGCCTGCGCTCGTGGCTGGCGGAGACCCGGACGTACGGCGGCGTCTACCTGGTCGGTGACCGCTGGGTGGTCACCGGCCCGTCGGCGCAGGCCCTGACCGCCCTGCACGACCGGCTGGGCGGCACCCTCGAAACCGGCACCTCCCACGAGGGCCACTCCCCCTCGGCCGCCGACCCCTCAGCGGCCGAGCCCTCAGCGGCCGGCCCCTCTGCGGCGGAGCACTCCCCCGCGGAGCACTCCGCCCACGGCCACTGACGCCCCGCCGCACCGGGTCCGGCCCCGGTGCGGCGGGGTCGGCCCGTCTCTCGGCCCCACCGCTCAGCCCAGCCGCTCAGCCCAGCCGGCGCGCCTCGGCCACGGTGACCGGCTCGCCCGCCCGTACCCCGTGCAGGACGTGCGCCAGCACCTCCGCGCCCCGTACGACGCGCGGGCCGGGCCGGTTGAAGTACGCGGGCCCGTCGAGCACCCACACGTTGCCCGCGCGGACGGCCGGCAGCTCGGCCCAGCCGGGCAGCCGCGTCAGCAAGTGGCTCTCGCTCAGGGTGCGTTCGGGCGTGAATCCGCAGGGCAGGACCAGCAGCACCTCGGGACGGGCCGCCCGGACCGCGTCCCACGTCATCGGCACGGTGTGCTCGCCGGGCGCGGCGAGCAGGGGTTCCCCGCCGGCGGCGGCAATCTGGTCCGGGACCCAGTGTCCGGCCGGCCAGAGCGGGTCGAGCCACTCCACGGTGACCACGCGCGGGCGGGGCCGCCCCGCCGTCAGCCGCTCGACCTCGTCGAGCCGGGCGCGCAGCGCGTCCCGCCGCCGCTCCGCCTCCGCGCGCACGCCGAGCAGGTCGCCGACGGTGACCAGGCATTCCAGTACGTCGTCGAGGGTGCGCGGTTCCAGGCTCAGTACGCGGGAGCCGGCGTCGAGGACGCGCACCGCGCGGGAGACCGCCGCGTAGGAGACGGCGCAGACGTCGCAGAGGTCCTGGGTGAGTACGACGTCGGGGGCGAGCGCGGCCAGCGCCCCGGTGTCGAGGGTGTAGAGGGAGGAGCCCGAGTGGGCGGCCCCGCCGACCGCGTCGGAGATCTCCCGGCTGCTGAGTTCCTCGGCCGTGAACTGCGCGCGGGTGACCACGGGTACGCCCTCCACCTCGCGCGGCGGCCAGTCGCACTCGTGGGTGCGGCCGACCAGGTCGGCGGTGAGACCGAGCTCCGCGATCATGTCGGTGGCGGCGGGCAGCAGGGAGACGATGCGCATGGCGCGACTGTAGCCCGGCGGCGGCCGACGCCCCGGGCGAGGGGGCGGGACACCGCGCACGAGGCGTCAAGGGGCGCGGCGCGTCGGCCACTTGTCCGGAATTCCGCTCATTCGTGAGGAGCACGAGGCCCGCCCTGAGGGATGATTCGCCCGGACGCCGCGTACTCCATCGTGAGCGGGGAACCGCCCCTCTCTCCGAAAGGAACGGCTCCCCGTGCGCCTCAGCCCGCATCCTCGCGTACCGCGCTTCGCGCCTCTGCTCGCCGCCGCCGGTCTCCTCGCCACCGCCCTCCCCCTCCTGTCCGCGAACCCGGCGGCCGCCGCCCCGGCCGACGACTACCGCCCCCCGAAGCCCTCCTGGCACCGGTGCGACGCGGGGCAGCCCGCCTCGTACGAGTGCGCGACGATCAAGGTCCCGCTCGACTACGGCCGGCCCGAGGGCCGCCGGATCGATCTCGCGATATCCCGCATCAAGACCCCGAACACCGCCAAAAGGCACGGGGTGATGCTGATGAACCCGGGCGGTCCCGGCGGGACGGGCCTCGACCTGCCGCTGATGATGGAGGAGTCGATGCCGAAGGAGGTCAGGGAGCGGTACGACCTGATCGGCTTCGATCCGCGCGGGGTGGGCCGGAGTTCTCCGATCACCTGCGGACTCACCGAAGCCGAACAGAATTTCGACCGCGCCTACCGGCCGGAGACCTACGCCGCCGACGTGGCCTGGGCGCGCACCGTGGCCGACAAGTGTCGGGAGAAGGCCGGCGACGTCATCCCGTACATCACCACCCGCAACACCGCCCGCGACATGGACGCCATCCGCGCGGCGCTGGGCGAGCGCACGGTCTCCTACGTCGGCTACTCCTACGGGACCTACCTGGGCGCGGTCTACTCCCAGATGTTCCCGCAGCGGACCGACCGTTTCGTCCTCGACAGCGGGGTCGACCCCGAGCGCGCCTGGCGCGGCATGATCCAGGTGTGGGCGACCGAGGCGGAACCGGCGTTCCGGCGCTGGGCGCGGTGGACCGCGGAGCGGGACGGCGAGTACCACCTGGGGACCACCGCGGACGCGGTGTCGCGGACCTTCTGGGACCTGGTGGCGCGCGCCGACCGCGATCCGATCGAGCTGGAGGGGCGGAAGCTGACGGGGGACGACATCCGGGCGGCGCGGGGCCTGTTCTTCTACCCGGCGACGGCGGCCCCGCTCGTGAGCGCGCTCAAGGCGGCGGCCGAGGGCGGGCCGCCGCCGTCCGGCCCGTCCGCGGCGGAGCTGATGAAGGCCCTGCGTCCCGCCGAGCCCGGCCCGGACAACGGCACCGCCGTCTTCTGGTCGGTGCTGTGCGGGGACACCGACGCCTGGCCGCGGGATCCCGAGCGGTACCGGCGGGACGCGGTCAAGGACAAGCAGCGGTACCCGCTGTACGGGGACATGGCCTCCACCATCAAGCCGTGCGCGTTCTGGGGGCGTCCGCTGGAGGCGGCGACGCCGATGAAGACCCGGGCGAACGTCCTGACCGTGCAGAACGAGTGGGACTCGCAGACCCCGCTGGTCAGCGGGCAGGGCCTGCACCGCTCGCTGAAGGGCTCGCGGATGGTGCTGGCGATGGGCGGCGAGGGGCACGGCGTGTACCTGGCCGATCCGAGGTCCTGTGCGAACGCACCGGTCAACGCCTACCTGTCCTCGGGCCGGCTGCCGGCCGCGGACGTGACCTGCCGGACGCCTTCGGCCGGGGGCGAACGCGGCGCGGCGCCGCAGCCGCAGCGCCCGCTGCCGCTGCCGTTCCCGGCGGCGCCGCGGCGCTTCTGACCGGGATCCGGCTCCGCCCTCGCCCGCTACGGGCTCGCGATCCCCGACCCGCGTCCCGGGCGCGCGCCCGTGGCCCCCGGGGGCGTGCCCCCGGGGCCGGGGCGGCTGCCGCGCAGCGGGGTCAGCAGCCCGGCGCCGAGGATCAGCAGGCACAGGGCCCCGGCGGCCAGGCTCACCGCCGGTACCCCGTGCCGGCGGGCGAGCAGGGTCAGCACGGCCGCCCCGACCGGCCCGGCGGCGTTGTGCACCGTCCAGAACGCGGAGGTGACGCGCCCCAGCAGCGGTTCGGGGGTGATCTCCTGGCGCAGGGTCATGGAGCAGACCCCGCCGAGGGTGAGTCCGAACATGAAGACCACGGCCGCCCCCGCGACCACCGGCACGCTCCGGCTGACCCCGGTGACCGCGACGGCCACGGCGATCAGCGCGACGGAGCCCAGCCAGCAGGTGCCGAAGCCCAGGGCGCGGCGCAGCCGCCCGGCCGCGAAGGCGGCGGCGGCGGCGCCGAGGCCGCTGACGGCGATCACGTAGCCGAGGGTGGCGGCGGACCGGTCGAGGTCGTGCAGGACGCGGAAGATCAGCAGGTCGGTGGCGCCCATGGTGACGAAGGTGAGCAGGGTCAGCAGGACGGTCAGGGAGCGCAGCACGGGCTGCGCCCACAGGAAGCGGAACCCGGCGAGGAACCGATCCCGGAAGCCGCCGCCCGCGGCCGGGCGGTGTTCCCCGTCGCCGTGGCGGCCGAAGCGCACCCACCGCAGGGTGAGGGCCGAGACGGCGAAGGTGGCCCCGTCCACGGCGAGTGCCCAGCCGGCGCCGGCGCCGGTGGTGATCAGTCCTGCGGCCACCGGTCCGAGGAGGGTGCCGAAGGCGAAGGTGCTCATCAGGCGGCCGTTGGCGGCGGTCAGGTCGCGCGGCGGGACCAGGTCCGGGACGGCGGTCACGTAGGCCACGTCGAAGAGGGTCTTGAGGACGGCCACCGGCACGGTCAGGACGTAGAGCACCCAGATCCGCGGGGTGGCCATCCAGAGCAGGGGCAGCGCGCACAGCAGGACGGCCCGCAGCAGGTCGCAGCCGATCATCAGGCGTCGCCGGTCGGTCCGGTCGACCACGGAGCCGGCGAAGGTGCCGGTGAGGATCCCGGTGGCCCCGGAGACGGCGGTGAGCAGCCCGAGCTGGCCCACGTCCCCGGTGGCGTCGAAGACCAGCAGGGGCAGCGCCAGCAGGGAGACGGAGCCGCCGAGGACGGACAGGGCCTGGCCGAGCCAGAAGACGGTGAAGTCCCTGTTCCGGCTCAGCTTCACCGGCTCCTGGTATGGATCCGGCCCGCTGTCGCCCCCGCTCACCCGAGCAGGGCGTAGACGGTGGAGGCCTTGGCGGCGGGTTCGTGGCCGCCGTCGGGGGTCAGGGTGATGTCGGCGAAGGCCATCCGCTTGCCGAGTTTGGTGATCCGTACGTCGATCAGCACGTCGGAGCCGGTGACGGGCCGCTGGAAGCTCGTCGACTGCTGGACGGTGGTCATCGGGCCGTACGCGCCGCGCGCGGCGCTGATCGCGATGACGGTGGCGGTGTCGGCGGCGGCCATCAGGGCCTGGCCGCTGAGTCCGCCGCCGTCCCGGGCCAGGGTCTCGGACCAGGGCAGCCGCAGGACGGCGTGCCGTTCGCCCGTCTCCTCGACGGTGAGGCCGAGGGCGAGGACCCAGGGGGCGAAGTTGTCGTGGAGGATCTTGTCCGCGTCTGCCGGTGTCAGCGTCACCGGGAGATTGTGGCGGCCCGGCCCGGACCGCCACAACTCCTTTGTCCCCGTGGTGGATCAGAGGCGGGCGGCGAGCTCCGTGCCCTGGCGGATGGCCCCCTTGGCGTCGAGTTCGGCGGCCACGTCGGCCCCGCCGATCAGGTGCGCCTCGATCCCGGCGGCGCGCAGTGCCTCGTGGAGCTCGCGGCGCGGCTCCTGTCCGGTGCACAGCACGACGGTGTCGGCGGGGACCAGGTGCGGCTCGCCGTCGACGGTGATGTGCAGGCCCTCGTCGTCGATCCGCTCGTACGTCGCGCCGGCGACGGAGACCACCCCGCGGTGCTTGAGCTCCGCGCGGTGGATCCAGCCGGTGGTGGTGCCGAGGCCGGCGCCGACCTTGGTGGTCTTGCGCTGGAGGAGGGTCACCCGGCGCGGGGCCGCGGGCCGCTCGGGGGCGGTGAGCCCGCCGGGGCCGGCGTACGCGGTGTCGACGCCCCAGTGCCGGAAGTAGACGGCGGGGTCCTGGGAGGCGCCCTCGCCGCTGTCGGTGAGGTACTCGGCGACGTCGAAGCCGATGCCCCCGGCGCCGACGACGGCGACGCGTTCGCCGACGGGGACTCCGTCGCGCAGGACGTCGAGGTAGCTGACGACCCCGTCCCGCTCGACGCCCTCGATGGCGGGCGTGCGCGGGGTGACGCCGGTGGCGATGACCACCTCGTCGTAGCCGGTCAGGGTCTCGACGTCGGCGCGGGTGTCGAGGCGGACCTCGACGCCGCTCGCCGTCAGCTGCGTGCCGAAGTAGCGGATGGTCTCCTCGAACTCCTCCTTGCCCGGGATGCGGCGGGCGACGTCGAGCTGGCCGCCGATGTGGCCGGAGGCCTCGAAGAGGGTGACGGCGTGGCCGCGTCCGGCGGCGGAGACGGCGCAGGCGAGCCCGGCCGGGCCGGCGCCGACGACGGCGACGCGCTTCTTCGTGCGGGTCGGGGACAGCACGAGTTCGGTCTCGTGGCAGGCGCGCGGGTTGACCAGGCAGCTGGTGATCTTGCCGCTGAAGGTGTGGTCGAGGCAGGCCTGGTTGCAGCCGATGCAGGTGTTGATGGTCTCGGGGCTGCCGGCCGCGGCCTTGGCGACGAAGTCGGCGTCGGCGAGGAAGGGGCGGGCCAGCGAGACCAGGTCGGCGCGGCCGTCGGCGAGGATCTCCTCGGCGATCTCGGGGGTGTTGATGCGGTTGCTGGTGACGAGGGGCACGGAGACCGCGCCCATCAGCCGCTTGGTGACCCAGGTGTAGGCGCCGCGCGGGACGGAGGTGGCGATGGTGGGGATGCGGGCCTCGTGCCAGCCGATGCCGGTGTTGATGATCGTGGCTCCGGCGGCCTCGATCTCCTTGGCGAGGTGGACGACCTCGTCGAGGGTGGAGCCGCCGGGGATCAGGTCGAGCATCGAGAGGCGGTAGATGACGATGAAGTCGTCGCCGACGGCGGCGCGGGTGCGGCGGACGATCTCCAGCGGGAAGCGCACGCGGTTCTCGTAGGCGCCGCCCCAGCGGTCGGTGCGCTTGTTGGTGGCGGCGGCGATGAACTCGTTGACCAGGTAGCCCTCGGAGCCCATGATCTCGACGCCGTCGTAGCCGGCCAGCTTGGCGAGGCGGGCGGCGCGGACGAAGTCCTCGACGGTGCGCTCGACCTCGATGTCGGTCAGCTCGTTCGGTACGAAGGGGCTGATGGGGGCCTGGATGGCGCTGGGGGCGACCAGGTCCTTGTGGTAGGCGTAGCGGCCGAAGTGGAGGATCTGCATCGCGATCTTCCCGCCCTCGGCGTGCACGGCCTCGGTGATCACCCGGTGCTCTGCGGCCTCCTCCTCGGTGGTGAGGCGGGAGCCGCCCTCGAAGGGACGGCCGGCGTCGTTGGGGGCGATGCCGCCGGTGACGATCAGACCGGCGCCGCCGCGGGCGCGCTCGGCGTAGAAGGCCGCGAGGCGCTCGAAGCCGCCCGCGTGCTCTTCGAGGCCCGTGTGCATCGAGCCCATGATCACGCGGTTCGGCAGGGTGGTGAACCCGAGGTCGAGCGGGCTCAGCAGGTGCGGGTACGGGCTCATGGGTGGGCGTCTCCTCGCGCGGGGGTGATGAACCTGTTCTAGCGAGGAGGGACGGGTTTTGCAACTAGGTGCATAACCGAGGAGGGGCCCGCGCGATCGCCGTCGCCGCCCGGAGCCCGCAACCCCGGGCCCGCACCCTCACCCCCTGTGGCGCAGTTCACGGGCGGCTCCGGCACGGGTAGCGTCTGCCGGATGATCGATCGGCGCACGGTGACGGTGAACGGGATACGCCTGTCCTACGAGGTCTCCGGCCCTCCCGACGGCGACCCGCTGCTCCTGCTGCCCGCACTCGGCGAACGCGCCGGCGACTGGGCCCCCGTACGGGAGGCCCTCGACCGGAAGCGCCGGGTGTACGCCGTGGACCTGCGCGGGCATGGCCACAGCGACCGGCCCGGCGACTACTCCCTGGAACTCATGCGGGACGACGTCATCGGCCTCCTCGACGCCCTCGGCCTGGACCGGGTGGACCTCGTCGGCCACTCCATGGGCGGGGTCGTGGCCCACCTCGTCGCGCAGGCACGGCCCTGGAGGGTGGTCCGGCTGGTTCTGGAGGACGCCCCCGCCCCGCTGCCCCGTGAGCCGCGCCCGCCGGTCCTCCCCGAGGGGGAGCTGCCCTTCGACCGGGAGATGGTGTTCGCGGTCCGGGCGCAGCTCGACCGGCCGGACCCCGCCTGGCTGGCGGGCCTGGAGCGGATCACGGCCCCGACCCTGGTGGTGGCGGGCGGCCCGGCGAGCCACGTACCCCGGCAGGACATCACCGAACTGGTCCGCCGCATCCCCGACGCCCGCCTGCACACCCTCCCGGTGGGCCACCTGATCCACGCCGCGGCACCCCGTGAGTTCACCTCGGTGGTCACGGAATTCCTCAGGGACCTCCCGGACGCCGAGACGGCCCGGCGGTGGCTGGCCGAGGACGGCATCACCCAGACCGGCGAGGAGGCCTGGTACGACGCCGATCCCCCGGCCGCCACCCTGACCCGCGCCGACGTCGCGGAGGGCCTCGGCTGCATGGCGTTCACCGACGAGGCGCTCGACGCGGCCGGCCGGCTGCGCGTGGCCATGGGGCTGATGGAGGTGCTCGGCGACCACATCCTGGTGATCGGGCAGATCCACCGGGCCCACACCGGCGCCGACGGCCCCCTTCCCGCGGAGGCACTGTGGGGCGGCTACCGGCGGCGGCTGGAGGCCGTCCCCGAGTGCGAGGCCCTCCTGGCCTCCCTCTGGTACACCTGGTTCGAGGACCACACGACCTCTGCGGAAGCCTTCGCCGAGGTCCTCGGCGAAGACCGCGAGCGGCTGGTGCCCGGGGCGCCGGAGCCGCTGCTGCGCCGGGCCCGCCGGATCCTGGAGAACTCCGGCCCGGTCCCGTGGGGCGCCAAGGCCCCCACCCTCCGGGCCGCCGCCGGCGTCCCCGGGCTGCGGCACGCGGTCTTCCGCGCCCTCCTGCGCGGCTACCACGACATCTACGGGGGCCTCGATCCGGCCGAGGCGCTCGTCCTGCTCGACCGGCTGGAACTTCCGCTCGAAACCCGGCACTTGGCGCCGCTGCGCACCGTACTGGCCGCCGGACACCGCAACCACCGCCACGGCCCGGAGATCTGGAGGGCCGCGGCGGGCACCGGCGGGGGCGCTACAGGTCGATCGAGCGGAACTCCTCCAGCACCGTGAAGCCGGCGCTGTCGTACAGCCGCATCGCGACCTCGTTGCCGCCGAAGACGTTGAGCATCATCGCCTCGTCGCCGCCCTGCCGGGTGGCCCACTCTCCGACGGCCATCGCGGCCCGGCCGTAACCCCGTCCGCGGTGCTCCTCGTAGACTTCCAGCGAGAAGCCGAAGGTCACGCCCGGCAGGAAACCGTGGTTCACCCAGCCGGTGCCGATCACCTGCCCCTCGGCCTCCATCGCGTAGAAGGCCTGGTCCGGGGTCCGGTACCCCTGCGGGAGGTAGCGGGCGAAGTCCTCGTCGGACTTCGCCTTCGCCTGCTGCGGGGTCAGCGCTCCGGACCGGACGATGTCCGCGACGTACGCGGCCTGCTCCCCGGCCAACCAGCCCGGGTACTCCTCCTCGGTGAGCGGGCGGACCGTCAGGCCCGCCGGCAGCTCGGGCCGCTCGGCCGCGGCGCGCATCATGTTCCGCCCCCGGAGGGGGTAGTCGGCGAACGCTCCCGGGCCGCCCGTGAGGCGCACCTCCACCCGCTCCGCGCCGCGCTCGGCGCACCACCGCTCGGCCCACGGCCGCCCCTGCGCCGCCGTCAGGTCGTGGATCCGGCCGACGGCGGCCCCGGTTCCTCCGCCGTCCCCGCTGCCGCCGGCCAGCTCGACCGCGATCCAGCCGGTGCCGTCCGTGGCCACGGTCCAGTCCTCGATCCCCCGCACCGCCCGCTCCAGCAGGGCCCGGGCCAGCGGCTCCGAGCATCCCGCGGCCCGGTAACCGGCCAGCACCCGGGCCTCGAAATCGGCGCGCCACACGTCCCGGTCAGGGACGGTCTCTATCCCGCTCATCCGGACAGCCTACTCACGGGGGCGGCACAGGCGGACCGTGACGATCTGGAACGGGCGCAGGGTGAGGACGGTGGTCCCGTCGGGGGCCGGCGCTCCCACCGCCGTTCCGTCCAGGGGGCGTTCGAGGAGGTCGCTCTCGATCGCCGCCGTGATCGGGAAGGCCGGTGTGAGGGTGGCGGTGGCGCGGCCGCCACGGGATTCGTAGAGGCGCACGATCACGTCGCCGCCGCGGTCCTCGGCCAGTTTGACCGCCTCGACGACGACCGCGTCCTCGTCCACCGCGATCAGCGGGGCGACCGGTCCCGCGCCGGGTACCACCCGTTCCGGCAGGTTCAGCGCGTGGCCCTCGCGCACCGCGTCCGCGATCCGCGCGCCCGGTGCCAGCGAGAACCGCAGGGTGTGGACGCCCTGATCGGTCTCCGGGTCCGGATAGCGCGGGGCCCGCAGGAGGGAGAGGCGGACCGTGGTGGTCTGTCCGCCGTCCGGCCGCACGTCGCGCGTGACGTCGTGGCCGTACGTGGAGTCGTTGAGGACGGCGGCGCCCCACCCCGGCTCCGCCACGTGGATCCACCGGTGCGCGCAGATCTCGAACTTGGCCGCCTCCCACGAGGTGTTGGTGTGGGTCGCCCGGTACACGTGGCCGAACTGGGTCTCGGAGGCCGACCGTTCGGCCTTCACGTCCAGCGGGAAGGCGGCCTTGAGGAACTTCTCCGTCTCGCGCCAGTCCACCTCCGTCACCATGTCCACCGTCTTGGCCCCGGCCCGCAGGGTGATCGACTGGACCGCCGAGGACCGGCCGAAGGACCGGCGGACGCGGACCGTCACCGCGTCCGGTCCGGCCTCCACCAGCGGCGGCGCGTCCACCTCGACGAGGTCGGTGACGCTGTTGCGGTAGAAGGCGTCGATGTCCCACGCGTCCCACATGTTCGGGAAGTCGGGGTGGATCTGGAGCAGGTTCGCCGCCCCGCCGGGGGCCACCGCCTCGCGGCGCGCCTCCAGGTCGTACGCGGACACGATCAGCCCGCGCCCGTCGATCCGCACCCGCAGCCGCCCGTTGGCCAGGACGTGCCCGCCGTCGGTCCGCTCCTCCACGGTGACCGGCCGCCCCTCGGGGCGCGGCACGCCCGCGCCGCCCGCCGGGATGCCGCGCCGGGCGTGCGGGGCGCAGTTGAAGACCAGCTCGGCGGCTCCCTCCCCGGCCAGGGCCAGCTGCGCGGCCAGGACGATCCCGCGCAGTTCCTCCCGTACCTTCGCGTACGTCGCGCGCGCCTCGCGGTGCACCCAGGCGATGGAGGAGCCGGGCAGGATGTCGTGGAACTGGTGGAGCAGGACGGTCTTCCAGAGGCGCTCCAGGTCCTCGTACGGGTAGCCGGAGCCGGGCACGCGCACGGCGGCCGTGGCCGCCCACAACTCGGCCTCGCGCAGCAGGGATTCGCTGTGCCGGTTGCCCTGCTTGGTCTTGGCCTGGGAGGTGTACGTGCCGCGGTGCAGCTCCAGGTACAGCTCGCCGGCCCAGACGGGCGCGTCCGCGTACTCGGCGTGGGCCTTCTCGAAGAAGGCGTCGGGGCGTTCGATCTCCACACGCGGGGAACCTTCGAGGTCGCGCTGGCGGCGGGCCCGGGCCAGGTGCTCACGGGTGGGGCCGCCACCGCCGTCGCCCCAGCCGAAGGGGGCGAGCGAGCGCGAACCCCGGCCCTTGTCACGGTAGTTGCGGGCGGCGTGCGCGAGCTGGGCGCCGCCGAGGTCGCTGTTGTAGGTGTCGACGGGCGGGAAGTGGGTGAAGACGCGGGTGCCGTCGATGCCCTCCCACCAGAAGGTGTGGTGGGGGAAGGCGTTGACCTGCGACCAGGAGATCTTCTGGGTCAGGAACCAGCGGGAGCCGGAGAGTTTGACGATCTGCGGCAGGGCGGCGGTGTAGCCGAAGGAGTCGGGCAGCCAGACGTTGCGCGTCTCGATGCCGAACTCGTCGAGGAAGAACTTCTTGCCGTAGAGGAACTGGCGGGCCATGGCCTCGCCGCCGACCATGTTGGTGTCGGACTCCACCCACATGCCGCCCACCGGCACGAACTGCCCGTCCGCGATCTTCTTCTTGACCCGTTCGAAGAGCTCGGGCCGGTGGGTCTTGATCCAGTCGAGCTGCTGGGCCTGCGACATGGCGAAGACGAACTCGGGGTGCTCGTCCATCAGGGCGACCATGTTGGACGCCGTCCGCGACACCTTGCGCACCGTCTCGCGCAGCGGCCACAGCCAGGCCGAGTCGATGTGGGCGTGGCCGACCGCGCTGATCCGGTGCGCGGAGGCGTTCGCGGGGGCGGCGAGCACCGCGGTGAGGCGGGAGCGGGCGGTGGCGGCCGTGCCGGGGACGTCGGCGAGGTCCACCTCGTCCAGCGCGGAGTCGACGGCCCTCAGGATCGCGTAGCGGCGGGCGTCGGACCCGTCGAGCTGGGTCATCAGGTCGTACAGGACTTCGAGGTCCTGGACGAGTTCCCAGACCTCGGTCTCGAAGACGGCGAGGTCCATCCGGGCGATCCGGTACAGGGGCTGCTCCGCGCTGGTGAGCCGGTCGCCCTCGTACGTGGGGGCGTGGTCGACCAGGACCGGGTTGGAGGCGGCCTCGACGTACCACTCGACGCTTTCGCCGCCGGCCGCCGCGTCGGCCACCCGTACCCAGTCGTTGTACGGGTTGAGTGCCTTGATCTCGCTCCCGTCGGCGCGGTGGACCAGCCCCTCGCACTGGAAGCCCGGCATCATCCGGTCGAAGCCGAGGTCGAGGACGGCCTCGACCGTACGGCCCGCCCAGTCGGCCGGTACGGAGCCGGTGACCCGGAACCAGGTGGTGCCCCAGGCCGGGCCCCACGCGTCGCCGGCGGCGCAGGGCCGGTAGGGGGCGGCCAACGCCTCGGCGACGGGGACGGGCTCGCCCGGGGCCTCCCAGCGCTCGACGGTGAGCGGGACCGGGCGGGTGCGGACGGCGGGCTTGATGCGTTCGTGCAGGACCCGGCGGAGGCGGTGTTCGGTGATGTTGCGGTCGTCGTGCATGACGGCGGCTCCCGTGGACGGAGGGTCGGACGGCGCGGACTGCGCGGGACGGCGAACGGGCGGACCGGGTCACCCCGGGGATCCAGGGAACCCGGACGGGTCAGGTCTTGACCGCTCCCTCGCCCACCCCCTTGAAGAAGAAACGCTGGAGGGCGAAGAAGAGCAGCATCATCGGGAGGAACGCGGCCATCGCTCCGGCCGCGATGATCCGCTGGTCGCTGGTGGTCGTGGCGCCGGCGAGGGTCTTCAGGCCGAGCTGGAGGGTGTAGTGCTCGCTGTCGGTGAGGACCAGCAGCGGCCAGAGGAAGTCGTCCCAGGCGCCCATGAAGCTGGTGATGCAGACGACGGCGAGGGCCCCCTTGGCGGCCGGGAGGAAGACCCGGGTGAAACGGGTCCACTCGCCCGCCCCGTCCAGGACCGCGGCTTCCTCGATCTCCCTGGGGACCGCCAGGAAGGCCGCGCGCATGATCATGATGTTGAGGACCGAGACCGCGCCGGGCAGCCAGACCCCGATCAGGGTGTCGACCAGGCCCATCTCACGGACCGTGAGGAACATCGAGATCATGACGGACTCGAAGGGGAACATCAGGGTGGCCACCAGCAGGGTGAAGACCGTCTTGCGGCCCTTCCACCCGGCCCGCGAGAGGGCGTAACCGCCCATCGCCGCGCAGAGCATGTTCGAGGTGATCGCCAGGAGCGCCACCGTGAGGGTGTTGCCCACGTACTGGAGCAGCGGGAAGGACTCGGCGACGCGGAGGTAGTTGTCGAGGGTGGGCCGGGAGGGCAGCACGCCTTCGTAGACGTTCTCGGTGCGGCCCCGGAGCGAGGTCAGGAACTGCCAGACGATCGGCCCGAGGACGACCGCGAGCATCAGCAGCAGCGTCGCGTACCGTGCGGCGAGCCCGAGCAGCCGGCGCCGGCGGACCTCCCGGGAGGGGGCGTGCGCACTCATCCCTCGTCCCCCTTCGACAGGCGGCGTCCCAGCAGGCTGAAGACCAGGGTCAGCAGGAACAGCAGGATCGACAGGGCGCTGGCGTAGCCGGTCTCCCCGGAGAAGCCGAGGCCGACCTGCCGGATGAGGAAGGGCAGGGTCCGGGACCCGCCGCCGGGGCCGCCGCTCTCGCCGCCCAGGATGTAGATCTCGGTGAAGACGCGCAGGGCCGAGATGGCGGAGAGTGTGCCGACCAGCAGCATCATCGGTTTCACCTGCGGGACGGTGATGCTGAAGAAGCGGCGTACGGGGCCGGCGCCGTCGAGGGCGGCCGCCTCGTAGAGGGCGGCGGAAACGTTCCCGAGGGCCGCCAGGTAGAACACCATGTAGTAGCCGAGGCCCTTCCACACGGTCACGATCATCGCGGAGACCAGCAGCATGGTGCTGTCGGTGAGGAAGGGGATCGGCCCGGAGATCACGCCGATCCGCTCGAAGACCGTGTTGACGAGCCCGTCGCTGCGCAGCACCCACTGCCAGACCAGGCCGACGACGACGGCCGAGGCGATCACCGGGGTGTAGAAGGCGGAGCGGAAGAAGCCGATGCCGGGGACCTCGGTGCGGACGAGGACCGCGAGGGCCAGCGGCAGCAGGACCAGACAGGGCACGACGACGACCAGGTAGAGCACGCTGTTGCCGGTGGCCACCCAGAAGTCGGGGTCGGCCAAGGCACGGGTGTAGTTGGCGAAGCCGACGAAGGAGCCCCCGCGCAGGATCTGGGCGTCGGTGAAGGAGAGGACGACGGTGTTGACGAAGGGCCAGAGGCTGAACAGCACCACCATCAGCAGCCCGGGGGCGAGGAAGAGGTAGGGGGTCCACCACCTGCGGTGGGGCAGTCCCGTGTCGGCCCCCATGGCCCGGTTCGCCGCGCGCGGGCGCCCGCGCTCGCGCGCGCCGTCCCGGGCCCCCGTCAGGGCCGCGGCCGGGGTCACTTCCGCACCGTCGCGGCCAGCAGCCGGTTGGCCTCCTCCTGGGCCCTGCGCACCGCCGTCCGGGCGTCCTCCTCCCCCTTGACGGCCTTCTGCATCTCGCGCGCCACCGCGTCGCCGACCTGACTGGTCCACTCGACGGGCGTGTTGGCGTCCAGGTCGGCGGTGGCGAGCTGTCGGGCGCCGATCGCGCGGGCGAGGGTCTCGGCGTCCTTGCCGTCGCCCGCGTCGGAGAAGTACGGGTCGGCCAGGCCCTTGGCGTTGGAGGGGTAGATGGTGGCCTTCTTGGAGAACTCCACCTGGTTGGGGCCGTTGGTCACCCACTTGGCGAACTCGGCGGCGGCGTCCGGGTGGCGGGTGTCCTTCCTGATGCCGAGGGACTGGGCGTAGATGCCGATGTGGCCGAGGGTGCCGGTGACCGCACCGGCGACGCGGGTCTGTGCGTAGACCTGGGGGGCGTTGAGCCTGATGTCCTTGACGAAGCCCGGGGAGCCGGGGCCGAAGACCAGCTTGCCGCCGCCGTAGAGCTGGTTGATGTCGTCGGCCTTGAGGAGGGACTCCTTGGGCATGGCGCCCTTGGCGTAGAGGTCCTTCATCCGCTCGGCCCACGCGACGGCCTGGTCGGTGTCGAAGGTGAAGCGGTCCCGTGAGGCGTTCAGGAGCGGGACGCCCATCTTCTGCCAGTCCCCGGGCAGCCGGCCCTTGGGGTCGGCCATGAAGGCGGAGTACCGGCCTGCGGAGCGGGCGGCGATCTGCTCGGCGTAGTCGAAGAACTGCTCGACGGTGGTGGGGGGTTTGTCCGCGTCCAGGCCCGCCTCGCGGAAGAGGTCCTGGTTGTAGGTGAGGATCTCGGGGGTCACGTACCAGGGGTAGGCATACACGCCGTCGCCCTTGCCGGGGAGTCTGAACTGCTCCCAGGCGCCGGGGACGTAGTCCTTGGCGACGGCCGCGTCGAGCGTGGCGACGTCGGCGAGCATGCCGCGGTCGCCGAGCAGCTGGAAGGAGTCCGTGGAGAGGTTGACCACATCGGGGAGGGCTCCGGCCTGGGCGTCGGCGACGAGCTTCTCGTTGTAGCCGTCGCCCGGGACGTCCTCCCACTTCACCTTGACGTCCGGGTACTTCCTCTCGAAGGAGTCGATGACCCCCTGGACGTATCCGGTGTACACCGGCTTGAGCTGGAGGGTGCGGAAGGTGATCTCCCCGGCCACCCTGCCGGTCTTCTCCGCCTCCTTCGTGTCCCCCGCTCCGCCGAGGCCGCAGGCGGAGAGGGAGAGGAGGGAACCGGCCACCAGCGTGGCGAGGGCCGTACGGGTCAGCTGTGAACGAGTCATCGTCGCCGCCTTCCGGAGGAGTTCCGGCCTCGCTGCCGGAACGCTCCGCCCACGCTGTCCGGAAACCGGGACCCCGTCAACGAGCCCGAAAGCCCCCTGGCCGACGGCACATACGTCCCGAAACGAGACAGGTGACCTCGGAGGCGTCTTCAGGCCTTCGTCACACCTGCCATTGACCTGGACTGATGCGCTTTAGTTCAAGCCTTCTCCGCGAAGGCATCGGTTCGATAACGAAGATGATTGCGCGTCAGTGTTTGACTTCTTATCGACGGTTGTTCCGAGCCGGTACTAATGCGCTTTATCCCTGCGGTCGCGAAACCGCTTTACCCACGGGTACGGCCCGCCCGCCCCGCGGCCCGCGCAAAACACGTTGTGCGGGCCCGGCCCACCGCCTACGTTCGTGGCGAACGACGGCGTGTAGCTCAGCAGCAGAGCACCGGGCTTGCTTCCCGGAGGGCGCAGGGGCGGAACCTGCCACGCCGGCCATGAACGCACACGCTGATCAGCAGCTCCCGCACCCGTCCCCGCCCGCCTCCGCCTCCCCGTCCTACGCGGCGGACCGGCTCGCCCGGGCCCTGCGGACCTCGCTCACCCACGAGGACGCGGCCACCCGCGAGCGGGCCGGGGCCCGTGCCCGCCAGTGGCGGGACGTCCTGTCCGGCATGGCCGGGGGCACCCTGTCCATCGGATCACGGACCCCCGTCGCCACGCTGCCCGCCTGGGTCACCCCGGAAGTGGTCACCGGAGGCTTCGTGACCGGCTCGGCCGCGGCCGGCGGGCCGCTGCTGCCCCACGAGAGGGAGACCGCCCGGCGGGCCGGCGTACCGGCGACCCGGTCGGCCCTCTTCGCCCACCACCTCACCGAGGACGGCCTGCGCGACCTGTGGTCCCTGCTCGACAGCGGCCGCTATGAGGTGCACGCGCCCGAGGAGGCGGCGCTGGCGACGGTGGCGTGGCTCGTGCGCGCCGGCCGGTTCGACTCGGCCGCCGAACTCGTCGCGGAGATGGGCCCGTTCGCCGACCGGCTGCGCTTCGCCCCGCGGCCCGCCGACCGGCCCGCGCCCGGCGTCGACTGCCTGCACCGCCGCACCGCCGGCGAGGCCGCCGCGGCGCTGGCCCGCCGCAGGCCCCACCCCGGGGTGGAGGCGCAGCGCGAGGCCCTGTCCGTCTGGCGGCCGTTCGAGGACGAACTGCTCGCGCACCGGCTGGCGATGTCCGGGCCGGACGCGCCCGCCCCGGGCCGGCGCGCCGAGGGGGCCGCGCTGCTGGCCCGGTACGCCGCCCTCGCCGCCGCGCACACCCGCTGCACCAAGCACCTGGACCCGAAGTCGAACGCGGCGATCCTGCGCCGCGCCCTGGAGGAGGAGCTCGCGGGCCGCGCCCTCACGCCCCGCCTGGCCGGGCTGCTGCGGGTCGCCGTCACCTCGATGGTTGCCAAGCGCGGCGTACCCGGCTCCCCCGGGCACACCCGGCTGCGGCTGGCCCGCACCGAGCACGCCGCGCTGCCCCCGCACCACGCGCTGGCCGCGCTGGTGCTGCGGCGGATCGCCCCGCTCGACGAGGACCGCGGCATCCCGGACGTGGAGGCGGCGGTGGCTCCGGTGAGCGGGCGCGAGGCCCGTGAGACCGGGCTGCCCGAAGGCGCGGTGGTGCCGCCGGCCGTCGCCGCCACCGTCCGTGGTGCGCTCAGCGCCCCGTTGGAGGTGCTCGTGGAGCGCGGAGTGGTGCCGTCCGCCGAGGTGCTGGCGGCGCTGGTGCCGCAGCTCGTCGCCGCGGTCACCGCCGAGCGGTACGCCGACGCACCGCTGCGGACCCTGATGGCGGCGACGTACCGGGCCTTCCGGCGCCGGCGCTCCCTGCTGCTGCTCAATCTGGAACACCAGGTGCGGATCGGGGAACTCCCCTGGGTCCGGGCCGTTTCCGGCGAACTCCGCGACGGCCCCGCCGGCGACCTCTGCGACGGGGCGGCCGACCGGGAGCCTGCCCACGAGGCGCTGCGGCGGCTCGGCGAGCTGGCCGTGTGCGCCTTCCCGGCCACCGTGCTGCCCAATCCTCTGGTGCGTGAGCTGGGCGAGCTCTCCCGGCGGGCGGAGCTGGGCGCGCCGTTCGTGGAGGAGCTCGCCGCCGACATCTTCATGGGGACCTTCAGCCCGAAGTTCCTCGTCGCCGCGCGGATCGCCGCCGACCTCCTCGAAGGGAGCCTGTACGCGCGCTACTACGGCATCGACTACGCGGCGGTGCGCCGGATGGCGGTCGCGCAGGCCGCCGAGAGCGCGCTGCGCGGCCACCCGGCCCGCACCGCACCGGAGTTCGCCGCGCTGTGCGCGGAGCGGGCGGGTACGGGAACCCGGGGCTGGTCCACGGCGGCGAACGGCACCGTGATCGAGCAGGCGCAGATCCTGACCACGCACAATCTCGCCACCCTGGCCGCGCGGGCCGGGATCGCACCTCCGCCCGGCTGGGCGCAGTTGGCGCGGGACTGCTTCGGGGCGGTGTGCCGGCTGCTGGCCCGGGTGGAGGGCAACCCGCGCCCGATGTCCACGATCAAGGACGCGGCGTACGCGTGGCGGCAGATGCTGTTCCACCTCTCGCTGTGCGAGGCGGCGGAGCGGGAGGCGGTCCTGGCCTGGATCGAGGCGGAGGCCGCACGCCGGTCCGGGCACGTGCGGACCCTGCTGGCCCCGGCCCTCGCCGGGCTCCGCCTGGTGGCCGGGGGCGGTTCCTTCGGCGCGGACGGCACCGCCGACGCCGGCCGGGCCCGCCGGCTGCTGGGGTGGAGCACCGGCCGGCACTGGATGCGGGGCAGCAGGCTGCCGGGGTAGCCGGTTCCCCGGGGGACGCCCGGACGGTCAACCCCGCGTACGCGGGCGTCCACCGTCCGGGTGGTCGACGCGGCCGCCGTCGCGCGGGACGGCGGCCGGGGAGGGCGGTATCACGCGGAGCGGATGGCCAACACGGGGTTCTCCACGGCCGACCCGAACGGATCATGGGTTTTGCCTTGATCAACGCAATGTGATGCATTGATCACCCACTGCTTCCGTCTGCTCTGCTGAGGAACCCCATGCGTACGGTCCGCGAGTCGGTCCTGGACGTCCTGCGCACCCGCGGGATGACCACGGTGTTCGGGAACCCGGGCTCCACCGAACTGCCCATGCTCAAGCACTTCCCCGACGACTTCCGCTACGTACTGGGCCTGCAGGAGGCCGTCGTCGTGGGGATGGCCGACGGCTTCGCCCTCGCGTCCGGCACCACCGCCCTGGTCAACCTGCACACCGGTCCGGGTACGGGCAACGCCATGGGCGCGATCCTGAACGCCCGTGCGAACCGGACCCCGATGGTGGTGACCGCCGGCCAGCAGGTCCGCGCGATGCTCACCATGGAGGCCCTGCTGACCAATCCGCAGTCCACCCTCCTGCCCCAGCCCGCCGTCAAGTGGGCGTACGAGCCGCCGCGCCCTGCGGACGTGGCGCCGGCCCTCGCCCGCGCGGCCCAGATCGCCGAAACCCCGCCGCAGGGGCCGGTGTTCGTCTCGCTGCCGATGGACGACTTCGACGTGGTGATCGACGAGGCCGAGGACCGGGCGGCGCAGCGGACCGCCGCCCGTACCGTCTCTCATGCGGCCGTGCCGTCCGCCGAGGCGGTCCGGGCGCTGGCCGCCCGCCTGGCGGGTGCCCGCAGCGCCGTCCTGGTCGTCGGCAACGACGTGGACGCGGGCGGGGCCTGGGACGCGGTCGTGGACCTGGCCGACCGCACCGGACTGCCCGTGTGGTCGGCGCCCACCGAGGGCCGGTGCGCGTTCCCCAAGTCCCACCCCCGCTACCGGGGGACGCTGCCGCCGGCCATCGCGCCGCTCGCGCGCTGCCTGGAGGGCCACGACCTGGTCCTCGTCATCGGCGCCCCGGTGTTCTGCTACTACCCGTACGTTCCCGGCGCCTACCTGCCCGAGGGCACCGAGCTCGTCCAGCTCACCCGCGACGCCGAGGAGGCGGCCCGCGCCCCCGTCGGGGACGCGCTGGTCGCCGACCTGGCGCTGACCGTACGGGCGCTGCTGGCGGAGCTGCCGGAGCGGCGGGCCCCCGAAGCCGCGCCGCGCATCGAGCGGGCGGTCTCCTACGCGGAGACGGACGGGGTGCTGACCCCGCTCGCCGCGATGTCGGCGATCGCCCAGGGCGCCCCCGAGAACACCCTCTGGATCAACGAATCGCCGTCCAACCTGGGCCAGTTCCACGACGCGACCCGGATCAGCGCCCCCGGTTCCTTCCTCTTCACCGCGGGCGGCGGCCTGGGCTTCGGTCTCGCCGCGGCCGTCGGAGCGCAGCTCGGCGCCCCCGACCGGCCGGTGGTCTGCGTCATCGGCGACGGCTCGACCCACTACGCCGTCCAGGCGCTGTGGACCGCCGCCGCGTACCGGATCCCGGTGACCTTCGTCGTCCTGAGCAACCAGCGCTACGCCATCCTCCAGTGGTTCGCCCAGGTCGAGCGGGCCCAGGGCGCGCCCGGCCTGGAGATCCCGGGCCTGGACATCACCTCGATCGCCACGGGGTACGGCGTACCGGCCCACCGGGCGACCGGCGCGGGCGAACTCACCAAGCTCGTAAGGGAGTCGGCCCTCCAGCAGGACGGCCCGGTGCTCATCGACGTGCCCGTCGCCACCGAACTCCCCTCGATGTAGCCCCAGGCCCCGAGGCCACCCCCGCAGTCACCCCGCACCGTCCCGGAAGGCCGGCATGCCCCCCACCACCGACACGCCCCTCCTGCTGTCCGCGCTCCGCTCCGGGCTCCCCGGCGAGGCCCTGCTCACCGACCCGGCGGTGCTGGCGGCGCACTCCCGGGACTCCGCGCCCTTCTCCGCGTGCGGGACCCCGGCCGTCGTCGCCGTACCCCGGACCGCCGAGCAGGTCGCGCACGTCATGCGCACCTCCTACGCGCTCGGCGTGCCGGTCGTGCCGCAGGGCGCCCGGACCGGGCTCGCGGGCGCCGCGAACGCGGTCGACGGCTGCATCGTGCTGTCCACGGCCGCGCTGGACCGGATCCTGTCCGTCGACCCGGCCAACCGGCTGGTGCGCTGCGAACCGGGGGTGACCACGCGCCGCCTGGCCGACGCCGTGGCCGAGCACGGGCTGACGTACCCGCCGGACCCCGCCTCCTGGGAGCACTGCACCATCGGCGGGAACATCGCCACCGGCGCGGGCGGCATCTGCTGCGTCAAGTACGGGGTCACCGCCGACTACGTCCTCGGCCTGGACCTGGTCCTGCCCGACGGCCGCCGGCTGCGCACCGGCCGGGACACCGTCAAGGGCGTCGCCGGCTACGACCTCACCCGGCTGGTCGTCGGCTCCGAGGGCACCCTGGCCGTGGTCGTCGGGGCCACCCTCGCCCTGCGGCCCGCCCGGCCCCCGGCCCTCTCCCTCCTCGCCCAGTTCCCCTCCCTCAAGGCGGCCGGCGAGGCCGTCGCCGCGATCACCGCCGCCGGGCACACCCCGTCCGCGCTGGAACTCCTCGACCGGGCCACCACGGAGGCCGTCGTGGACCTCGGCCGCCACCGGCTGCTGCGCACCGGGAGCGCCGCCACCCTGATCGTGGAGAGCGACGGCGCCGACCCCTCGTCGGACCTGACCGCCATGGAACTGCTCTGCAAGGAGGCCGGGGCCGACCACATCGCCACCGCGGCGACCACCGAGGAGGCCCGGGAGATCATCGAGGCGCGCCGGCTGGTCAGCACGGCGCTCGCCGCGTACATGGCCTCCCGGGGCGGCGGGCTGACCGCGTTCATCGAAGACGTGGCGGTGCCACGGTCCGCGCTGGCGGAGCTGGTCGGGCAGATCGAGCGGATCGCCTCGCACCACCGGCTGCAGATCTTCACCCTCGGCCACGCGGGGGACGGGAACCTGCACCCCACGGTGGTCTTCGACGAGTCCGACGCGGACGAGTCGGCCCGCGCCCGGTCGGCGTACGACGACATCATGGAAGCCGGCCTGGCCCTGGGTGGCACGACCACCGGGGAACACGGCGTCGGCACCCTGAAGCGGGACTGGCTGGAGCGCGAACTGGGGCCCGTGTCACTGGAGTTGCAGCGGGGCCTCAAGCGGCTCTTCGACCCGCGGAACCTCCTCAACCCCGGAAAGGTGGTCACGGCATGACCCAGTCCGCCGAGACCGGGACCGGAGCCGCCGGGCGCCGCCCCTCCGGAGCCCCCCGGTCCGCCGGGACCGGGTCCGCCCCGCGCCCGGTGCCCGCCCCGCTGCCCCCCGTCCGGGCGGGGCTGGCGGAGACCGTCCGCTTCGTCGCCACGCACACCCTGCCCGTGTTCGTCCGGGGCGTGGCCAACCCCCGGTTCGGGGTGATGTCCCTGTACTCCCGCGTCAACCAGCCCGCCTGGTCCAACGCGACGCTGCGCGCCCTGCGGGCCCGGCACCGCGGGGCGCCCGTCATGGTGCGGGCGCTGTCCGGCGAGATGCTGGTGCTGCTGGACCAGGCCGACGTCCGGCGGTTCTTCGAGGAGCCGGTGTCCACGCTCGCCATGGACGCGAAGGACAAGTACGACAGCCTCTCCGTGTTCGAGCCGACCGGCGTGATCTGCTCGCACGGCCCGGTGCGCGAGGACCGGAGGCGGGTCAACGACCGGGCGCTCGCCGCCGACCGGCCGGTGCACCCCTCCTGCGAGGAGTTCCGTACGGTCGTCGAGGAGGAGTGCCGGCGGCTGACCGAGCGGAGCGTCGTCGGGTTCCCGCTGTTCTGGAAGACCATGACCCGCATCTCCCGGCGGGTGGTCCTCGGCGACCAGGCCGCCGAGGACCAGGAGCTGTCCGACCGGCTCGTGACCCTGCGCGGGCACGCCAACTGGATGGGCCGCAGGCGCCCGGAGGCGGCGAAGGCGCTCTACGCCGAGGTCGAGGACAGGATCGCCCGGTACGCGGCCGCCGCGCCCGCCCACACCCTGGCGGCCCGCGCGCTGAACGAGCCCTCCCCGGACGGCACGGACCCGCTCGGGCAGACCCATCACTGGCTGCTCGGCGTGGACCTCGCCGCACCGGTGGTGCTGCGCACCCTGTTCCTGCTGGCGCACCACCCCGCGGAACAGGAGGCGGCGTACGCCGACGCGGCGGCCGGCACGGCGGGGCTGCCGCGGCTGCGGGCCTGCCTGGAGGAGTCGGTCCGGCTGTACCCGATCGTCCCGGACCTGGTACGGGTCACCCGTACCGAGACCGAGTGGCGCGGGGTGCGCTACCCCGCCGGGACCAACGTCCTCGTCCCTATGGGCTTCCACCAGCGCGACCCCGAACAGGTGGACGGCGGCAACCTCTTCGCACCCGGCCGCTGGCTGGTGCCGGACGTGCACGGGGACACCCGGGTGGCCCCGTTCAGCCACGGCGGGGCCCGCTGCCCGGGCGAGCACATCGCCCTGCTGCTGACCTCCCTGGTCTGTGCCGAGGTGCTGCGCGGCCACCGCATCACCGCGGCCCGCCCGGCCCTCGACGTGGCGCGCCCGCTGCCGGGGATCCTCGACACGGCCGCCCTCCGCCTGCGCCTCACCCGCCGCTGAACCGACCCGTGAGCCGGGGCCCGGACGCCCGGAGGCGCACCGGGCCCCAGAGAGGGAGTGTCATGCCCCCAGCCGTCCCGTCCGTCACCGAACCGGACGTCGCCTCGCTGCACGCGGTCTGCGCCGAGCTGGCCGAGGCCGCCGACGCCGTGCGGGAGGCCGCCCGCTACTCCTCCCGCGTCGCCCTGGCCCCGCGTCCGGCGCCCGCCACGGCCGGTCCCCGCCGCCGTCGTGGCAACCGGCGGGAGCTGGTGTCCGCGCTGACGGACCCCCGGGGCTTCGGCTGGGCCCCGCACGGCCGTCACCCGCTGGCCGGGGCGCTCTGGCTGGCCGGCGTACTGACCGGCAGGGAGAGCCTGGCGGTGAGTCTGGCCGTCGAGGGGCTCAAGGCCCGGATCCGGGCGGCGTCGGTGCGCCACCCGGAACTGCTGGAGAACCCGACCACCTCCAGGGTGCTGCGCGCCATCGACGAGGACCGGCAGGCCGAGGCGGTTCGGGTGTTCAAGGGGCTGCTGACGGAGAAGGGCGCCGAGTACGCACTGGCGCTGCTGGCACCGTCCTTCGCCGACATCATGGCCTGGAACGCGCTGACCGACGAGAACCCCTTCAATGACAACGCGGGCTGGCAGATCGCCACCGGCCGCCCCCTGACCTCGGACTACTTCCTGGGGATCAGCGCGGCGCTCTGGTCGGTGCTGGACCGGGGCGCGGGACGGGCCGAACCGCACACCGCGTCGGCCGAACTGCTGGCGGACCTCGACACCTCCGGCACCATCGTGGGCTACGTCCGCAACATCGGGCGCATCGGCACCGGCGGCGTGCTGCTGGTGCAGCAGGTGGCCGGGCCGGACGGCGTGGGCCGCCACGTCGTGCAACTGGCGGGCATGGGGAAGGCGTTCAACGCGGAGAGCCCACAGGACCTGGTGGGCGCCATCGACGCGGTGGGCCGCCGCGAGACCCCGTACACCCGGGCGGTCGTCAAGGCGCTGCGCCGGCTGGTCCCCTCCGGCACGGAGGTGGCCCTGGTGGGCCACAGCCAGGGCGGGATCACCGCCATGAACCTGGCGTCGAGCCGGGACTTCAACGCGCTGTACACGGTCACGCACGTGATCGCGATCGGTTCGCCCGTCGACCACAAGCGGGCCGCCGACCCGCGGACGCGGGTGGTGTCCCTGGTCAACGAGCACGACATCGTGCCCAGCCTGGAGGGGCGTTCGGCGGTCTCCCCGTACGCGCCGCCCGCCGGGTTCACCGAGTTCACCTGGGCCGACGACACCCACGCCTTCCCGCTGTGCCACGCCGCCGAGCGGTACGCGCACAACCTCGAACACGACGTCCCGCACGCGCGGGCGCACGTCGACTCCGAACTCGCCCCGTTCCGAGGCCGGGTCACCGGCACGCACCTCTTCACCCTCCACGACCACTGAGGACCCCGATGACCGAGACCACCCCCCGGACCACCGAGCAGGCCGCTCCCCCCGCGCCCCCGGGGCGGGACGGGAACGCGGACGGCGGGCCGGCGCCGCACCCGACGCCCCCGTCCCCGTCCCCGTCCCCGGAGCCGTACGGGCCGCCCGGGGTTCTGGAACGGCTGGAATCCGCCGCGTTCTCCCTGATCAACCGCAGCTACGAGTGGCACGAACTACCCGCTCCCATCGGCTTGTTGAACCTGGCGGTGCTCCGCGAGGACCTGCGCCGGCACAACCTGCACGACACCTTCGGTGCGGGCGGCGAACGCGACCGGCGCCCCACCTCGCAGCCGGCGCCGTACCGTTCGTACGACGGCTCGGGCTACGACCCGTACGACGTGGACATGGGCCGGGTCGGCACCCGGCTGGACCGCAACGCGCCGCTGCACATGGCCTTCCCCGACGGGGAGGACCTGATGGCGCCCAGCCCCCGCGAGGTCAGCCGGCAGCTGCTGGCCCGGCGCGGTTTCGTCCCGGCGCCGACGCTGAACCTGCTGGCCGCGGCGTGGATCCAGTTCCAGAACCACGGCTGGGCCAACCACGGCGACAACGAGGAGGCGGAGCCGTTCACCGTGCCGCTCGCCGCCGACGACGACTGGGAGGAGCAGGCCGGGGGCTGCCCGATGCGGGTGAACCGCACCCGTCCCGACCCGGTCTCCCACACCACGCCCGGCGCCCCGCCGACGTACGAGAACACGGTCACCCACTGGTGGGACGGTTCGCAGATCTACGGCTCGGACGAGGCACGCTGCCGCTCGCTGCGCACCGGGGAGCACGGGCACCTGATCCTCCACGACGGCCGGCTGCCCGCCGATCCGCGGCCGGGCATGGGCTGCCTGGACGCCACGGGCCTGAACAGCGACTACTGGGCCGGGCTCTCGCTGCTGCACACGCTCTTCGCGAAGGAGCACAACTCCATCTGCGACCTGGTCCGTTCGCACCACCCCACCTGGGACGACGAGCGGCTCTTCCACACGGCCCGGCTGGTCAACACGGCCCTCATGGCGAAGATCCACACGGTGGAGTGGACTCCGGGGATCCTCGACACCCCGGTGCTGCGGCATTCGATGAACGCCAACTGGCACGGCCTGCTGCCGCGTTGGGTGACGCGCCGGTTCGGCCGGATCGGCGGCGAGGCCCTGAGCGGCATCCTGGGTTCGCGGACCGACCACCACGCCGCGCCCTTCTCCATGACGGAGGAGTTCGTCTCGGCGTACCGGCTGCACCCCCTGATCCCCGACGAGATCACCGTCCGCGACCACCGGGGCGGCGGGGCGCGGAAGGTCATCGGATTCGACGACATGCAGGGGGCCACGACCCGGGACTCGGTGGACGCTTACGGGACGAGCGACCTGCTCTACACCTTCGGCGTCACGCACCCCGGCGCCCTGGTCCTGCACAACCACCCGGACGCGCTGCGCAACCTCAAGCGCCTGTCGGGCGAGCGCGTCGACCTCGGGACCGTGGACATCCTGCGCGACCGCGAGCGCGGCATTCCCCGCTACAACGCCTACCGGCAGATGCTGCGCAAGCGGCCCGTCACCTCCTTCGAGGAACTCACCGGCGGCCACCCGGGCGACACCCCGCTGCTGCGGGAGCTCTACGACGGCCGGCTCGACCGGGTCGACACCCTCGTCGGCAACCTCGCCGAACCCCGCCCGGCGGGCTTCGGGTTCAGCGACACCCTCTTCCGGATCTTCATCCTGATGGCCAGCCGGCGCCTGAAGAGCGACCGCTTCTTCACCACCGACTACCGGCCGGAGGTGTACACGCCGGAGGGGCTGCGCTGGATCGACCGGAACTCGATGGTCACGGTGCTGCTGCGGCACCACCCCGAACTGGCGCCCGCGCTGGCCGGGGTGACGAACGCCTTCGCGCCCTGGAAGGAGCAGGCGTGAGCGGGCGGCCCGACCCGGCGCAGGGGCTGCGCGCCCACGCCGCCGCGCTGCGCGAACGCGCCCGGCGGCTGCGCGGCGCCTGCGAGCGCCTCGACTGGAGGGGCGCGCAGGCGGACGCCTTCCGGGCCCGCGTGGACGAGCTGGCCCTGCGCTGCGACACGGCCGCGGCGGGACTGGCCCGCTCGGCCTCCCGGCTGGACGGCCGGCCGGGGGGCGGGTGACACCCCGCCAAGGGGCCTACTTCATGCGGTACTCGGCCTTGTCCGCGAGCTTCCCGTCCTTGAAGCAGAAGCGCAGCACGTCGTCGTCGCTGTCGCCGGTGGAGAGGTACCAGGAGCACGTGCTGCCCGCGGGCTCGGCCGGACCGCCCTTCTTGAGGGCCTCCTTGACGAAGCTCTCGCCGGAGGGCAGCTTGCCGCGCACCTGGTCCTCCGGGTCGCCGACCTTGACCTCCGCGAAGACCTTCGGGTCGACCAGGGTCTTGTCGGTCACGTCCATGACCTTGGAGACGCCGAAGAGGAGCGCGGCGGCGAATCCGATCCCCACCACCAGCGCCACGCCGCAGCCGATCAGACATCCCTTGCGCTGAGCCATCGCCCGATTCCTCCGTGCCGTCGCGTTCCGGCGCGTTCCCGCCGTCGTGACGACCTTCGCAGCGGGCGGCCCGTGCCCGCTGTCCCCCAAAGTCTTCGGCCGCCGCGACGATCGTCGATCGAGGTCGGGCACCCCGGTCCGTGTATACAGGGCGGGAAGGACGATCCGGACGAACCGAGAGGAACCCACTGTGAGTGAGACCATCGAGCCCCTGATCGTCGTCGGCGTGGACGGTTCGGCGCACTCGAAGGAGGCCCTCCGCTGGGCGGTGGGCCAGGCGAGGGTCACCGGGAGCCGGGTGCACGCCGTCATGGGCTGGCAGTGGAACACCAACCCGTTCGCGGTGGGCACCGCGGAGCAGGCGGAACTGGTGTCCGCCGAAGAGGGGGCGCGGCAGCGGCTGGCGGACACCGTCGCGGAGGCGGTCGGCGCCTCGCCCGGCGTCCCGGTCTTCCGCCGGGTCGAACAGGGCCCGCCGGCCCAGGTCCTGGTGGAGGCTTCCCGGGAGGCGGAGCTGACGGTGGTCGGCACGCGCGGGTACGGCGGGATCAAGGGCGCCCTGCTGGGCTCGGTGAGCCAGCAGGTCGTCCAGTACGCCGCGAGCACGGTGGTCGTCGTCCGTGACGGGCAGGAGGCCCCGTAGGCCCGGTCGCCGCGGCGGCGCGTCGCCGGTCCGCGCCGATCGGGCTCCCGTACCGGTCAGAGGTCGGCGGGGTCGGTGTTGGCGCCGCACAGGACGACGGCGACCCGATCGCCCAGGGGCCGCTCCGCGGTGCGCAGGGCCGCGAGGGCGGTGGCGGCGCCGGCCTCCACCACGATGCGGTGCTCCTCCCACAGGGCCCGGCGGGCGGCGGTGATCGCCTCGTCCGGGACCAGGGCCGAGGTGGCGTTCCCGGCGCGGGCGGCGGCCAGGGCGTCGGCGGAGACCCGGGTGGCTCCGAGGGAGTCGGCGGCCACGGAGGCCACGGGGACGTCGACGGGGCGGCCCGCCTCCAGGGCGGCGTTCAGGGCGCGGCAGTGCTCCGGTTCGGCCGCGACCACCCGTACGCCGTGGGCACGGGCGGCGGTGGCGACGCCCGCGAACAGACCGCCGCCGCCGACCGCGACGACGACGGTGTCCAGGCCGGGCAGGGCGGTCCGGATCTCCTCCAGCAGGGTTCCGGCGCCGGCTGCCACGAGGGGATGGTCGTAAGCGTGGCTGCTCAGGGCCCCGCTGTCGGCGGCGAACTCGCGGCAGGCGGCCAGCGCTTCGGCGTAGCGGTCCCCGACGAGCCGTACGTCGGCGCCGTAGCCGCGCAGCCGTTCCACCTTGACGCGCGGGGCGTTGCCGGGGAGGAAGACGGTGGCGGGGACGCCGTGCGCGCGGGCCGCCCAGGCGCAGGCGAGGCCCGCGTTGCCGCCGGAGGCGATGGTGACGCCGGTGGCCGGCAGGGCGCCGGCCTCGCGGTGGGCCGCGAGGAAGTTGTGGGCACCGCGGGCCTTGAAGGAGCCGGTGTGCTGGAGGTACTCCAGGGCGTACCAGACCCCTTCGGCGGCCGGCACGACGGCGGCGGGGCGGATCGTCCCCGCCACCCGGCGGGCGGCGGCGCGGACGGCGGCGTGGTCGAGCTGTTGTTCCATGGTCGGACTGCCTTTCAGACGGCGGGCCGGGCGGCCTCGATGAGCTGGCGCAGGGCGCCGTAGTACACCTCGTGGTCGGTCAGCGGGGGCAGCACGTCGGCCAGCCCGCCGGCCAGCACCGGGAACTCGGCGGGATCCAGCGCTGCGAGCGCGGCGCGGGAGGCCGCGGTGACGGCGCCCGGGTCCCGGTGGTCGACGAAGGCGGCGCTGCCCAGAGTGAGCAGGTACATGCGGCGGTAGACGGTCATGGCCTCGGCGGCGCTCATCCCGGCGGCGACGCTGTCGGCGAGGGCGGGTTCGACGAGACGGGCCAGCAGCTGACGGCCGAGCCAGGGCCGGCCGCCGCGCAGCACGAGGAGTCCGGGGTGGGCGGTGAGCAGCCGGTAGAGCGCGCCGAACCGCCGCTCCGTGGCCTCGGCCCAGTCCGTGCCGACGGGGATTTCGGGGAGCTGGGCGGCGAGGTGTTCGGTACACAGGTCGAGCAGACCGGCGAGGTCGACGCAGCGGCGCTGGACGGTGGCGTGGGAGACGCCGAGCCGGTCGGCGAGGGCGCGGAAGCTGAGGGCCCCGGGGCCTTCCTCGTCGAGGACGCGCAGGGCGGTGAGGGCGATGGCCTCCGGTGTGGCCCGGTCCAGGGCGGTGGATCTCCTCGGCATGAGATACAGCGTATCAGCCAGTGACACATACGTCGTATCAGCGAGCCGGTGGGCCCCGGCCGCTCTCCCGACTACACCCATATTGCTGGTCATTGACGTGGAAACATCGACTTATGTTGACAGCGGGTAGTCGCACCGCTGCACTGGGCGCACGAACGCCCCGCCGGTACGCCACCACGTCAAGGAGACCCCGTGCCGCCTCGCCTGCGCGCCTCGCTCCCCTGCCTGACCGCGGCCGCCCTGCTCGCCCTCGCGCTCTGCCCCGCCCCGGCGGCGGCCGAGCCGACGGCGACCTGGGACACCCCGCTCGCCCTCACCCCGCCCATGGGGTGGAACAACTGGGCGCACTACATGTGCGACGTCGACGAGACCACCGTGGTCGCCAACGCGGACGCGCTGGTCTCCAGCGGGCTCGCGGCCAAGGGCTACGACACGGTGACCGTCGACGACTGCTGGATGGAGAAGAGCCGCGACGCTCAGGGGAACCTGGTCGTCGACACCGCGAAGTTCCCGCACGGCATGGCCTGGCTCGGCGCGTACCTGCACGGCAAGGGGCTGAAGTTCGGCATCTACGAGGACGCCGGATCCCTCACCTGCGAGCGCTACCCCGGCAGCGGCGTTCCCGAGGGCGGCGGCGCGGACCACTACGCCCGCGACGCCCGGCAGTTCGCGTCCTGGGACGTGGACTACGTGAAGATGGACGGCTGCAACCTGTGGGTACCGCCCGGCAGGACCAAGGAGGAGGCCTACCGCGACGCCTACAACTCCGTGGCCCGCGCGCTGCGCGACAGCGGCCGCCCGATGGTGCTCTCGGCCTCCGCGCCCGCCTACTTCCAGCAGGGCGAATGGGGCGGCTCGGACTGGCACAAGGTGCTCGACTGGGTCGGCGAGACCGGCCAGCTGTGGCGCGAGGGCCGCGACATCAAGGTCTACAAGCCGTCCGCCCCCGGTACCTCGCGGTGGAGCTCCGTCCTCGGCAACTACGGCTACAACCGGTGGCTCGGCCGGTACGCGGGCCCCGGCAACTGGAACGACCCCGACTTCCTGATCGCCGGCGCCCCGGGACTGACCGACGCGGAGAGCCGCAGCCAGGTCGGGCTGTGGGCGATGATGGCGGCCCCCTTCATCCTGTCCTCCCAGGTCTCCGAACTGACCCCGGGCGGTCTGGCGGCCCTCGGCAACACCCGCCTGATCGCCCTCGACCAGGA
Organism: Streptomyces sp. AB3(2024); assembly: GCF_041862025.1. Classification (NCBI taxonomy): domain Bacteria; kingdom Bacillati; phylum Actinomycetota; class Actinomycetes; order Kitasatosporales; family Streptomycetaceae; genus Streptomyces; species Streptomyces sp. AB3(2024). The sequence continues at coordinate 818 of NZ_JBGWAB010000035.1, read as the reverse complement.
CCCGATGGGCCGTCAGGGCTCGGTCGTCTCCTCCAACGCCACCTTCGACGTACTGGTGCGGCCGCTGGCGGACGGCGACCGCGCGGTGGCCGTGCTCAACCGCTCCGGCGCCACCCGGGACGTCTCGGTACCGCTGGCCGACATCGGCCTGCGGACCTGCGCGGTGGATGCCGAGGACCTGTGGAGCGGGCGGAGCGCCTCGGTCTCCGACGCGCTGACCGGGCGGCTCGCCGCACACGACACGGCGGTCTGGCGGCTCACCCCGCACGGCTGCGCCGAGGCCGTGCCCACCGGTCAGCTCAACGGCCTCGGGGCCGCGTGCGCCGACGGGGCCAACACCAGCGGCGTCGGCGCCGTCGTACTGGCCGGGTGCACCGCCGGAGGCGACCAGCGCTGGACCCTGGGCGGCGGCGGACGGGTGCGGCTGGACGGGAAGTGCCTGACGGCGGGCGACGGCGCGGCCGTGGAGCTGACCGACTGCACCCCCGGACGCCAGGCGGGGCAGAGCTGGCACCACCGGCGCGACGGGGCCCTGGTCGAGGAGACGAGCGGCCAGTGCCTGACCGCCCCGGCCGCGCCCGCGACCCCGGACGCCCCGGCCGAGCGGCTGCGGCTTGCCCCCTGCGGTGACCACCGGGCCGACCAGGCCTGGTCGCTGCCGGTCTGACGGGGCCCCGATGACGAAGCCGCCGCCCCGCGCCCGGCGCGGTGCACGCCCGGCGCTGCCGGCGCTGGCCCTCGTACTGCTGGCCCTCGCCGGCACGGGAGCCGCACCCGGGGCGGCGGTGCGCGGGGCCGCGGTGCCGGAGGCCGCCGTG
>NZ_JBGWAB010000034.1:0-62455 GCF_041862025.1 Streptomyces sp. AB3(2024) | reverse complement strand
GACGCTCTTCCGATCTCGCTGCGCCCGGCCCGCGCCGGCCAGGGGCGCCCGGCGCCACTCCCGGTCGGCGAGCGCGCGCCCGCGTGCGTAGGCCTCGTAGGCCCGGGGGCTGGTGAACCAGGGGGAGGGGTCCTCCCCGAAGAGGCGGGCGCGGCGGGCGAGGACGTAGCCGAACTCCTCCGGTGTGAGGTAGCCGAGCTTCTGGTGGGTCAGGGCGTCCTCGCGGTAGGCGTCCAGCAGCAGCCAGCCGGCCCCGAGGAAGGCCGCGGCCGTGTCGGTGAGGACCTCGTCGTCGGCGGTGGCGGGGAAGCCCAGGCCGAGGCGGTGCAGCAGTACGTGCGCGACCTCGTGGGCCAAGGCGGCCGCCAGGTCGCGGCGGTGGACGCGGAAGCGGTCGTTGACCTCCACGAAGTACTCGGGGCCCGCCGCGAGCTCCACGGTGGCCGCGTCCCGCATCGGCCGGAAGGCGACCACCATCCGCGCGTCGGGCAGCCGCAGCGCGCGCACCACGGCGGACGCCACCCGGTGCGCCCCCAGGTGCAGGTCCTCCTCGGGACCGAAGGCCGCCTCGGCGGGATCCAGGCTCGTGGCGTAGGCGCGGACCCCGTCGGCGGTCAGCGCGCGAAAGAGCGCGCCGATCGCCGCGCGGACCGTCTCCAGGTGCGGAAATCCGTGCTCGACCGGGCTGGTCCGTCGTCCGTCGTCCGTCATGCCGCCCCCCCGGGCCGGAAGCTGTCCGAAAAGGCCTTCTTGAACCCCGCGATGGCACGGGAGTGTCATGGACGTGTCATGAATCCGATGGCGCGCACAGCCCAACCCCCCACGAAAGGCAGTGTGTTGACCGTGGCCACTCTCGCAAGAGTCCTCAAGCGCACCCTCGCCGCCGGCGCCGTGGCCCTCGCGGCCGTCAGCCTCCAGCCCACCGGCGCCAGCGCCGCCCCAGCCCCCGTCGTCGGCGGAACCCGCGCCGCCCAGGGCGAGTTCCCCTTCATGGTCCGCCTCTCCATGGGCTGCGGCGGCGCCCTCTACACCCAGCAGATCGTGCTGACCGCCGCCCACTGCGTCGACGGCTCCGGCAACAACACCTCCATCACCGCCACCGGTGGTGTCGTCGACCTCAACAGCTCCAGTGCCGTCAAGGTCAAGTCCACCAAGGTCCTCCAGGCCCCCGGCTACAACGGCAAGGGCCGCGACTGGGCCCTGATCAAGCTCGCCAAGCCCATCAACCAGCCCACCCTCAAGATCGCCGAGACCAAGGCCTACGACAACGGCACCTTCACCGTCGCCGGCTGGGGCGCCGCCCGAGAAGGCGGCGGCCAGCAGCGCTACCTGCTCAAGGCCCAGGTCCCCTTCGTCTCCGACGCCTCCTGCCAGAGCTCCTACGGCGCCGACCTCACCCCCGGCGAGGAGATCTGCGCCGGCTTCGCCCAGGGCGGCACCGACACCTGCCAGGGCGACTCCGGCGGCCCGATGTTCCGCCGCGACGACACGAACGCCTGGATCCAGGTCGGCATCGTCAGCTGGGGCGAGGGCTGCGCCCGCGCCGGCTACCCCGGCGTCTACACCGAGGTCTCCACCTTCGCCGCCGACATCAAGGCCGCCGCGGCCGGCCTGTAGCACCGGCCCCGGCCCCTGCTCCCGCGCCCCGCCCTTCCGGCCGCCCCCGACGGGGCCGGAAGGGCGAGGCACGCTGGCCCGAACGTGCGTAATGCCGGCAGAGCCGTCGCGCGCCCGGCCCACCCCCGCCCCCACCCCGTGACACCCTCCCGACGGCCCGCCCCGCGGTCGCGGGCCGACACCCGCCCCGGTCCGACGGGAAGGACCCACCGGCGGCAGCGGGCGACAGCGGGGAAGGCAGCGCATGACGATCAGCGTGGTCATCGCGGACGACCAGGAGATGGTCAGGACCGGCTTCCGGATGATCCTCGAAAGCCAGCCGGACATCGAGGTCCTCGCCGACGTCGTCGACGGAGAGGCCGCCCTCGCCGCCGTCGCCGAGCACCGGCCCGACGTCCTCCTCCTCGACATCCGCATGCCCCGGCTCGACGGACTCGAAGTCACCCGCCGCCTCTCCGGCAGCGATGGCCCGCGCATCGTCATCGTCACCACCTTCGACCTCGACGAGTACGTCCACGCCGCGCTCCACGGCGGCGCCTCCGGCTTCCTCCTGAAGGACGCGAGCCCGGCCATGCTGGTTGAAGCCGTCCGGGCGGCGGCCGTCGGCGACGCCCTCGTCTCCCCGGCGATCACCGTGCGGCTGCTGCGCGAGATGGCCCCGCGCACCGCCGCCGCCCGAGCCGCCCGCCGCCCCGCCGAACCCCTCACCGAACGCGAACGCGAGGTCGTACGCTGCCTCGCCCGCGGGCTGACCAACGCCGAGATCGCCGCCGAACTGTACGTGTCCCTGTCCACCGTCAAGACCCACCTCGCCAACGTCCAGGCCAAGCTCGACGCCCGCAACCGCGTCGAGATCGCCGCCTGGGCCTGGGAGAGCGGCCTCGCCGCCGGCCCCAGGTGACCCCACCCCACCCGCGCCCCTGCCCCGGCCCCCTTGCGCACCCGCACCGGGCGACGGTCCCCCCGCCCCCGGCGCCCGCACCCGGCCCCCGCACGGGCGAGTGCCGGGCGCTCCGCGCCCTCACGGGCCGACGCCGGGTGACCGGCCTCCGTACGGCCCCGCGCCCGGCGACCGGCGCCGCCCCGTGAGCCCGCTCGCGGCGTGGTCGCGACGGCACCCCCGTGCCGCCGACCGGATCCGGATCCTGCTCCCCGTACTCCTCCTCGGCCTCGTCATCATCGAGAGCCTCGTCCTCGCCCGACAGCCCGGCTTCCCGCACGCCACCGTCTGGATCTCCGGCGTCCTCGTCTGCCTCAGCGCCGCCCCCTGGCCCGGCCTCCCCCTCCTCGCCCGCGCCTGGTTCGCCGCCGCCACCACCTGGACCGCCACCCTCCTCCTGATCTTCGGCAACCCGCCCGACGTGGTCTGGGGCGCCGGCGAGGCCATCGCCCTGCTCGTCCTCCTGTCCCAGGTCCTGCTCCGCGCCCCCGCCCGCACCGCCGCCGTCCTCGGCCCCCTCCTCGGCCTCGGCTGCATGGCCGTACCCGTCCGCGACACCGACCCCGGCCGCTTCACCCTGCTCTTCTCCGTCCTCGCCGTCGTCGTCGGCGCCTACTCCCTCCTGCTGCGCCTCCAGGCCGTCCAGCGAGTGCGCGAGCTGCGCGCCGTACGCACCGCCGAACGCCTGGAGCTCGCCCGCGAGCTCCACGACCTCGTCGCCCACCACGTCACCGGCATCGTCGTCGAGGCCCGCGCCGCCCGCTTCACCAAGGTCACCGCCGAACACGCCGCCGAGATCTTCGGCCGCATCGAAACCGCCGGCGACGAGGCACTCGGCTCCATGCGCCGCCTCGTCACGATCCTGCGCCGGGAAGACGCCGCCGCCGCCCCCGCCGGCATCACCCCCGTCGCCGGCCTCGCCGACCTGCGCCGGCTCGCCGAACGGTTCTCCGCCACCGGCCCGCCCGTCGTCCTCTCCATCGAGGAGGGCCTCGACGACCGCCTCCCCGACCACGTCGCCGCCACCGCCCACCGCATCGTCCTCGAAGCCCTCACCAACGTCTCCAAGCACGCCGCCACCGCCACCGCCGTCCGCATCGGCCTGCGCACCGTGCCCACCGGCCTCGAAGTACGCGTCGCCGACGACGGCGGCCGCCCCGCCCGGCTCTCCGACAAGGCCCGCGGCGGCGGCTACGGCCTCGCCGGGATGGCCGAACGCGCCGAAGCCCTCGGCGGCTCCCTCACCGCCGGTCCCGCCCCCGAAGGCGGCTGGCTCGTCACCGCCGTCCTGCCCCTGTGAGGCCCCCGTCTCACTGACCGACCGGACACGGTACCGGCCGCCCCCGCCACGTATTCTCGGGAACCATGAACAACAGCGACATCGACGAGGTCGACGAGAACGTCACCGCCGAACTGTCCCGACTGCGCGACAGCATCGACAACATCGACGCGGCCGTGGTCCACATGCTCGCCGAGCGCTTCAAGTGCACCCAGCAGGTCGGCCACCTCAAGGCCAAGCACCAGCTGCCCCCGGCCGACCCGGGCCGCGAGGCCAGCCAGATCGCCCGCCTGCGCCAGCTCGCCGAGAACGCCAAGCTCGACCCGGCCTTCGCCGAGAAGCTCCTCAACTTCATCATCGCCGAGGTCATCCGCCACCACGAGACGATCGCCGCCGGCGAGGACCAGTAAGCGGAGCCCCCGCCCCCGCTGCCTTCGGCGGCGGGGGCACCGCCCGGCCCCTGGGCCGCGCCACGACCGTCAGGCAGCATGGGCCCCATGTCCGCACTGACGCGCAACGAAGCGCAGCTCCGAGCCCAGCTCCTCGACGTCCACCACTACGCCGTCACCCTCGATCTCACCACCGGCGACGAGAACTTCGACTCCACCACCCTCATCAGGTTCACCGCCCGCACCAGTGGTGACACCTTCGTGGAACTGAAGCCCGACGAACTGCGCTCCGCCACGCTCGACGGCCACCCCCTCGACCCGGCCACCCTCGACGACGACCGCCTCCCGCTCACCGGCCTCACCGAAGGCCCCCACGAGCTGCGCGTCGACGCCCGCATGCGCTACTCCCGCACCGGCGAGGGCCTGCACCGCTTCACCGACCCCGCGGACGGGGAGACTTACGTCTACTCCCAGATGTTCATGGACGACGTCCAGCGCGTCTTCGCCGCCTTCGACCAGCCCGACCTCAAGGCCGTCTTCGAGTTCACCGTCACCGCCCCCGCCCACTGGAGCGTCCTCGCCAACGGCATCACCACCCGCACCGGCGACCGCGACGGCGCCGGCACCTGGACCTCCGCCCCCACCCCCGTCATCTCCACCTACCTCGCCGCCATCGCCGCCGGCCCCTGGCACAGCATCACCACCGAACACGCCGGCCTCCCCTTCGGCCTCCACTGCCGGCGCTCCCTCGCGCCCTTCCTCGACGCCGACGCCGTCGAGATCCTCTCCGTCACCACCGCCTGCTTCGACCGCTACCACGAGAAGTTCGCCGAGCCCTACCCGTTCGACTCCTACGACCAGGCCTTCGTCCCCGAGTTCAACGCGGGCGCCATGGAGAACCCCGGCCTCGTCACCTTCCGCGACGAGTTCGTCTTCCGTTCCGCCGTCACCGACACCGAACGCCAGACCCGTGCCATGGTCATCGCCCACGAGATGGCCCACATGTGGTTCGGCGACCTCGTCACCCTCGCCTGGTTCGACGACATCTGGCTCAACGAGTCCTTCGCCGAATACATGGGCTACCAGACCCTCACCGAAGCCACCCGCTTCACCGACACCTGGACCGAATTCGGCGTCACCCGCAAGGCCTGGGGCTACGACGCCGACCAGCGCCCCTCCACCCACCCCGTCGCCCCCGGCCCCGACGACGTCCCCGACACCGCCTCCGCCCTCCTGAACTTCGACGGCATCTCCTACGCCAAGGGCGCCTCCGCCCTGCGCCAGCTCGTCGCCTGGCTCGGCGAGAAGGACTTCCTGGCCGGCATCAACACCCACTTCGCCCGCCACAAGTTCGCCAACGCCTCCCTCGCCGACTTCGTGGACTCCCTCGCCGCCCACACCGACCGCGACGTCCACGCCTGGGCCGAGATCTGGCTGCGCACCACCGGCGTCGACACCCTCGCCCCCCACATCGAGGACGTCGGCACCGGCGAGGGACCCGGCGGCTGGACCCTCACCGTCGACCGCGACGGCAGCCGCCCCCACCGCATCACCGCCGGCACCTACACCCTCGCCCCCGACGGCCTCCTGGAACGCGCCGAGCTCCTCGACCTCGACGTCCCCTCCGACGAGATCCTCTCCGTCAGCGGCCCCCGCCCCGCCCTGCTCGTCCTCAACGACGGCGACCTCACCTTCGCCAAGGTCCGCCTCGACGACACCTCCCTCGAAACCGCCCTGCGCGGCCTCTCCCGCATCCCCGACCCCCTCACCCGCACCGTCGTCTGGGGAGCCCTGCGCGACATGGTCCGCGACGGCGAACTCGAACCCGAGGCCTACCTCGCCACCGCCGAGGCCCACCTCCCCGAGGAAACCGACCTCGCCGTCGTCCAGGGCGTCCTCACCTTCGCCCGCACGCACGTCGCCGACCAGTACACCGACCCCGACCGGCGCGCCGCCGCCCTCGCCACCCTCGGCTCCATCGCCCGCGACCTCCTGCGCCGCACCGAGGACGGCACCAACCCCGGCCTGCGCCTCGCCGCCGTACGCGCCCTCATCTCCTGCGCCACCCAGCCCGACACCATCGCCGCCTGGCTCGCCGACGGCACCATCGCCGGCGGCCCCGCCCTCGACCCCGAACTGCGCTGGAGCATCCTCGCCCGCCTCGCCGTCCTCGGAGCCGTCGACGAAGCCGCCGTCGACGCCGCCCTCGCCGCCGACCCCAGCGCCACCGGCCAGGAAGGCGCCGCCCGCTGCCGCGCCGCCCTGCCCACCCCCGAGGCCAAGGCCGCCGCCTGGCAGCGCCTCTTCCACGACGACACCCTGTCCAACTACCTCTTCACCGCCACCGCCCAGGGCTTCTGGCAACCCGAACAGGCCGACCTCGTACGCGAGTACGTCCCCCGCTTCTACCCCGACGCCGTCGCCCTCGCCGCCCGCCGCGGACCCGCCATCGGCCAGGCCGCCGGCCGCTGGGCCTTCCCCGCCCACGCCGTCGACCAGGCCAACCTCCAGACCGGCCGCACCTGCCTGGAAGACCCCGCCATCCTGCCCCTGCTGCGCCGCCAGCTCGTCGACCGGCTCGACGACCTCGCCCGCGCCCTGCGCGTGCGCGGAGCCTGATCAGCGCAGACAGCCCACCACCCGCACCGACACCCGGGCCGTGGCCGTCAGGCCACTGTCCGGATCGGTGGCGGTGAACGTCAGCGGATACGTCCCGTCGGGCAGCAACGGCACCACGAAGCCGCCCGACGGGCCCGCCCCCAGCACCACCGGCCCGTCCGGCCCCGTCAGCCGCCAGTCCGCGTACCGCGGATCGGTCAGCGGCCGGTCCCCCGGCCGCGTCCGCGCCGTCCCCGCGAACACCTCCTCACAGCCGCGCCGCACCTGCCCGCCCGCACCCGGCCGCTGGATCGACACCACCGGCGGCTGCGGCTGCGCCGGGGGACCGGAGGACGTACGGCCCGGTGTCCCCGGGACGCCCGTGCCGGAGGAACCCCCCCCGGCCCGTTCGGGGCTCCGGACGTACGGGAGGACGGCGACGGCCCGGGGGAGCGGCCGGGAGCCGACGGGGTGCCCGCACTCGCGGACGCGCTCGGGGACACCCCGGGGGAGACGCCGGGGGACGCCCCCGGCGAGACCGTGACCGCCGTCGGCCCGGGCGGCACCACCGCCGCCGACGGCAGGTCCGGCCGTACGACCACCGGAGCCGAGGCCCCCTTCGACGGCGAGGTCGGCGCCCCCGGGATCGACCCGCACACCACGCCCGCCAGCAGCGGCTGCCCCGCCGGCACCGCCGACGTCCGCAGCTCCTGGTCGTCCGCGCCGTGCGCCCGCGCCTCGAAGTACCCGTTGCCCGTCAACGTCTCCCGGTCACTGTGCTCGATCCACACCGAATCCCGGTACAGGTCCCCCGCCCGCTGCTGGTTGACCCCCGTGACGTGCCAGTCCTTCACCGTCCGCCCCGACGGCACGCCCGCCGCCACCGGAGCGTCCGCCGAGGCGTACAGCCAGCCGTCCCCGAAGAACCGCTGCGGGGCCTCCAGCGCCCCCGACTCGTTGGACGCAGGGAACCGGAAACCCCCGCCCACCACCAGCCGCCCCTTCGGACACCGCACCACCGCCTCCGCGGCGCCACCCGCCGAAACCGGCACCTCCACACCCACCACCGACCAGTCGTTCACCTTCACGCACACCGGCCGCACCCCGACCGCGAAATTGGCCTGCGGCGGCTGCGGATCCACGATCCGCGTCCTGCGCACCACGTCCGACGAGTCCGACATCGGGAAGGAACGACTGCTCAGCTCCGTCCCCCGGATTCACCGACACCTCCCAGAACGCGGCCGTACCCGTACCCGCTCCCGGCATCAGCCGGTCCAACGGCACCGGCGCCACCCCACGGTCGCCCAGGATCCGCCCCGCCCGGCCCCCGCCGCCCACCCGGCCGCCCCCGCATCCCGCGGCCGCCCGACCGGGCCGGGGCCGCGCCGCCCACCCGGATCACCTCCGGCCCCCGAAGCCTGCCCAGGACCGGAACCCGCCCCCCGGCCCGCCCCCGCCCCGGCCCCGAAGACAGCGACGGCGGCCGGAAATCGACCCCCCGACACACCCCGGCGGTTACCCCATTCGGGTCTGATCGTTGTACCGGCCGGGTGTCCCGCCCAGCCTCGGCCACGCAGCGCCACGCCCCGCCCAGCCCCCGGAGGCCCCATGACCGTGCCCAAGCCCGCGCCGACGCCTCCACTCGCGGGCGGCCGCCACGCCGCCGACGCGCTGCGACCCCTCCTCGACACCGCCCTCACCGCCCTCACCACCGGCACGAAGGAACGCGGCGGCCCCCTCCCCGCCGGCGGCCCCGAAGCCGTCGCCGCCCGCGTCGCCGCCGCGCTGGGCGACGTACTCCCCACCCACGGCACCGGCGACGACGAAGCACTGCGCACCCTCGTCCACACCCTCACCGCCGGCGCCGCCGACCCCGCCGACCCCCTGTGCGCCGCCCACCTGCACTGCCCCCCGCTCGCCGTCGCCGCCGTAGCCGACCTCGCCGCGAGCGTCCTCAACCCCTCCCTCGACTCCTGGGACCAGGCCCCCGCCGCCTCCGCCATCGAGGCCCACCTCACCCGCACCCTCGCCACCGAGCTCTACGGCACCCCCCGCGCCGACGCCCTCCTCACCACCGGCGGCACCGAAGCCAACCAACTCGCCCTCCTCCTCGCCCGCGAACGCCACGGCCCCCACCTGACCGTCCTGCACGGAGCCAACGCCCACCACTCCGTCCCCCGCGCCGCCTGGCTCCTCGGCCTGCCCCCCGCCCGCACCCTCCCCACCCCCAACGGCACCCTCGACCCCGCCACCCTCGCCGAAGCCCTCACCCACACCCCCGGCCCCGTCCTCGTCACCGCCACCGCCGGCACCACCGACGCCGGACTCATCGACCCCCTCACCCCCCTCGCCGACCTCTGCGACCGCCACGGCGCCGACCTCCACATCGACGCCGCCTACGGCGGCACCCTCGCCCTCAGCCCCCGCCACCGCCACCGGCTCGACGGACTCACCCGCGCCCGCACCCTCACCCTCGACCTGCACAAACTCGGCTGGCAACCCGTCGCCGCCGGACTCATCGCCGTCCGCGACACCACCGACCTGGCCCCCCTCACCCACCAGGCCGACTACCTCAACGCCACCGACGACACAGACGCCGGCCTCCCCGACCTCCTCGGCCGCTCCCTGCGCACCACCCGCCGCCCCGACGCCTTCAAGATCGCCGTCACCCTGCGCTCACTCGGCCGCGACGGCCTCGCCCACCTCATCGACCTCACCTGCGCAGCAGCCCACCGGCTCGCCGACCTCCTCGACGCCCACCCCGGCTTCGAACTCCACGCACACCCCACCCTCACCACGGTCCTCTTCCGACCCACCCCCACGGACGACGACCAGCTCGCCACCCTGCGCCGCACCCTCCTCCAGGACGGCACCGCCGTCCTCGGCCGCGCCACCGCCGACGGCCGCCTCTGGCTCAAGGCCACCCTCCTCAACCCCCACACCACGGCCAGGGACCTGGACACCCTCGTCGCCCTCCTGGAAGGCAGAACCCACCGATGACCGCCCAGCTCGATACCCCCCATGACCTCGTCGGAATCGGCATCGGCCCCTTCAACCTCTCCCTCGCCGCCCTCGCCCACGGCCTCCCCCAACAAGGCATCGGCACCCTCGCCACCGCCTTCTACGACCAGCGCCGCGACTTCCGCTGGCACCCCGGCCTCCTCATCGACGGCGCCACCCTCCAAGTCCCCTTCCTCGCCGACCTCGTCACCCTCGCCGACCCCACCAGCCCCTGGACCTTCCTCAACTACCTCAAGCACAAGGAACGGCTCTTCCCCTTCTACTTCGCCGAGCAGTTCCACATCCAACGCGCCGAATACGACGCCTACTGCCGCTGGGTCGCAGGCCGCCTCCCCGGACTCCACTTCGGCCACCACGTCGACGCCGTCCGCTGGAACCCCGAACGCGACCTCTTCGAAGTCGACTACACCCAAGTCGACACCGACGGAGAAGCCGAAGCCCTCGGCCGCACCTACACCCGCAACCTCGTCCTCGGCATCGGCACCGCCCCCTACGTCCCCGAACCCCTGCGCCCCCTCGCCGACGCCCCCACCGTCCCCGTCATCCACTCCGCCGACTACCTCGACAACCGCCGGCGCATCCTCGGCGCCGACCACGTCACCGTCATCGGCTCAGGCCAGTCGGGCGCCGAAGTCTTCCTCGACCTCCTCCGCGCCCGCCCCCACGGCCGCGAACGCCTCACCTGGCTCGCCCGCACGCCCTCCTTCGCCCCCATGGAGTACTCCAAACTCGGCCTCGAACACTTCACCCCCGACTACACCCGCTACTTCCACGCCCTCCCCGAACCCGTCCGCGACCAGCTCGTCCCCGCCCAATGGCAACTCCACAAGGGCATCGACGCCGCCACCATCGCCGCCATCCACGAAGAGCTCTACCGCCGCACCCTCCACGGCGGCTGGCCCGACGCCGTCCTCACCCCCGGAGTCAGCGTCCGCACCGCCGGCCGCGTCGCCACCACCAAAGTCGAACTCCACATCGAACACACCCAGCAGGGCACCCGCTCCCGCCTCACCACCGACGCCGTCGTCCTCGCCACCGGCTACCGCGAACGCCCCCTCACCAGCCTCCTCGCCGGACTCGACCCCTACCTCCGCAAGGACTCCTCCGGCCGCCCCCGCATCGACGACCGCTACCGGATGATCCTCGACCCCTCCGTCACCGGCAGCGTCTTCGTCCAGAACGGCGAACGCCACACCCACGGCGTCGGCGCCCCCGACCTCGGCCTCGCCGCCTGGCGCAGCGCCGCCATCCTCAACACCCTCACCGACAAGGAGCCCTACCCCCAGCCCCACCGCACCGCCTTCACCACCTTCGGCCTCGAACAGCGCGAACACACCCGCCCCCACCCCGCCGGCGAACTGCTCCCGCTCGTCGAACACCCGTAACAACGGACGGGGGCCGGAGCCCGCCACCACGGACCCCGACCCCCGTCACGCACACCGGCCCCCGGAAGATGGGCCCCTAGAAGACCGGCCCCCAGAAGACCGGCCCCTAGAAGACCGGCACCCCGGCCCGCGTCAGCCGCCAGTCCACCGACGCGAACGCCGACGGATCCACCGTCCCCTTCGCCTTCACCCACTGGATGATCGTGTTACGGATCTCCTCCGAGTTCGCCCACAGCTGCTGGGCCTTCGGCACGTGCGGGAAGTTCCCGCCGCCCGAAGCCCGGTAGTTGTTCACCGCGAACACGAACCGCGCCGCCGGATCCACCGGCTTCCCCTGGAACGACAATCCCACGATCCGCGACCCCACCGGCTGCGCGATGTCGATGTCGTACGTCAGCCCGTACACCGCGTCGTAGTTGTAGTCCGGAACGCTCTCCGAGTTCGTGATCTTCGCCGGATCCACCACACCACCCGGAGCGGTCTGCACGTAGTACCGCGCCGAATACTCCAGATAGTCCTTCAACTGCGCACCCGTCAGCAGCCGCGCCTCCAGCGTGTTCTCGAACGGGTACAGCCCCGCCGCATCCTTGATCGTCACCTGCCCGGCCGGAACCACCGCCGTCCGCGAGAAACACGACGCCTGCGACAGCACGGGCAACGCCGCCCACTCCGTACCGGCCAGCGCCCCCTTCACCGTCTCCGCCTGCACGTGATTGATCAGATCGATGATCGGCACGTCCTTCACCGGACCCTCGGCCGAGGACATCGCCTGCGTCGACGTACCGATCACCTGGTTCACGTACGCCACGACCTTGCGGTGCTCGTCCGACAGCAGCCGCACGATCTTCGGGTCCTCGACCGCGGTGTTCGAGTTCAGCACCTTCGCCGACACCTTCGCCACCGACCAGCGGCCCTTCTCCCACACCAGCTCGAAGTCGAACAGCGTCAACCGCTGCCCCCACTTCAACGGCTCCGACAACACCACGTCCTTGCCGGTCGCCTTGTTCTTCACCCGGTACTCCGGGATCTCCGTGTGCGCGTGACCCACCAGGATCGCGTCGATCCCCGGCACCTGCTCCGCCACCAGACCGGCCGCGTTCTCGATGTACGGCAGCTGGTCCCCGTACGAGGACGTACCGCTCGAACCCGAGTGCGCCGACACGATCACCACGTCCGCACCCATCGAACGCAGCTTCGGCACGTACTTCGCCGCCTGCTCCTCCAGCCCAGGGAACGTCATCTTCCCCGCCACGTTCGCCTTGTCCCAGATCGCGATCCCCGGATTCGTCAGACCCAGCACCGCCACCTTCACGTCCCGCCCGTGCGGCGTCCGCAACCGGTGCATGCTGTACGGCGCGAACGCCGGCCGCAACGTCTTGGCATCCAGCGCGTTCGCCCCCAGCAGCGGAAAATCACACTGCTCCTCGAACTTCCGCAGCACCGGGATCCCGTAATTGAACTCGTGGTTCCCCAGCGCCGCCGCGTCATACCCGATCGCGTTCATCGCCTGCGCCATCGGATGCACCGGACCACGACGCGCGGTGATCGGATCCACCTTCGCGTAGTAGTACGACAGCTGCGTCCCCTGGATCGTGTCACCCGCGTCGATCATCAGCGTGTTGCAACGGCCCTTCTCGGACCGCACCTGGTTCACCAACGTCGAGATCTTCGCCAGACCCACGTCGTTGTGCGCCTTGTCGTCGAACTCCTTGTCCGTGAAGTAGTCCCAGTTGAAGACGTTCCCGTGCAGGTCCGTCGTCCCCATCACCGTGAACGCGTACGTCCGCGGCCCCTTCGACGCCTGCCGGTCCGCCTGCGCCTCCTGCGCGGAGGCCGGGGAGCTCGTGGCCCCCGCCAACGCGACGGCCGCACCGGTCGCGGCCGATGCCCCCATGAACTTCCTACGGTCGAACGCCATGCCATCTCCCCTTGTGAGGCGTGAACAACGCGCGTAGATCATGACCCACCGGTAACAACCTGCAACACCCCCGCCAGGTTTCGATCCGATGACCACACCCCCACGAATGACAGTGCGACAGTGAATCCATGACCCAGGACGCCACGCACCAGCCCTACGGAACCCCCGACACCCCGCGCGTCGCCGTCCGCGGCGAAGCCAGGCTCGAAGTCGACCCCGAAATCGCCCGCATCGGCATCACCGTCAGCGCCCGCGGCACCGACCGCCGCACCGCCCTCGACGACCTCACCCGCCGCAACAACACCGTCCTCGAACTCCTCAAGAGCTACGGCGAACCCGTCGAGAAGATCGAGACCGGCGCCTTCTCCATCACCCCCGAACTCACCCGCCACGGCCGCGGCGAACGCATCCGCGCCTACCACGGCCGCGTCCACATCACCGCCGAACTCAACGACTTCACCACCCTCGGCGAACTCACCACCCGCCTCGCCGACCAGGAACTCACCCAGGTCGACGGCCCCTGGTGGGCCCTGCGCCCCACCTCGCCCGCCCACGGCGAAGCCCGCCGGCAGGCCGTCCTCGAAGCCGTCCAGCGCGCCCGCGAATACGCCCGCGCCCTCGGCGCCGACCTCGCCGCCCTCGTCGAACTCGCCGACCTCGGAGCCGAGAACGCCGCCCCCGTCGCCATGGCCGCCCCCGGCGGCATGATGCGCGCCATGTCCTTCGGCGGCACCGAAGACGGAGGAGCCCCGCCCCTCGACCTCGAACCCCAGCGGCAGACCGTCTACGCCCAGGTGAACGCCCGCTTCACGATGACCCCGCCGCAGCTCTGAGACCCGCCCCGGACCCGCCTCCGGACCCGCCCCGAAACCCGCACAAAACGCCGAACCGGTGCCCCGTCGGGGGTGCTCATCGGAGCACCCCCGCGCACATTCAACATTTGTCAACAACCTTTTGCCCAAAGGTTGTTGAGTAGACACCCGGAACCAATTTCCTACTGTCTGGTAGGGGCATACGCTCGACCCATGCGCCGAGCGAAAATCGTATGTACCCTGGGCCCCGCCACCGACTCATACGACCAGATCAAAGCCCTGGTCGAAGCCGGAATGGACATCGCCCGCTTCAACCTCAGCCACGGCACCTACGCCGAACACGAGGAGCGCTACCAGCGCGTACGCAAGGCCTCCGACGAGACCGGCCGCAGCGTCGGCATCCTCGCCGACCTTCAAGGCCCGAAGATCCGCCTCGGCCGCTTCCGCGAAGGACCCGTACTCCTTGAACGCGGTGACGAATTCACCATCACCGTCGAACACCACGAAGGCGACCGCCACACCTGCGGCACCACCTACCCCGGCCTCGCGAACGACGTCACCCCCGGCGAACGCATCCTCGTCGACGACGGCCGCGTCACCCTCGAAGTCACCACCGTCGACGGCCCCCGCGTCCACACCCGCGTCATCGAAGGCGGCATGGTCTCCGACCACAAGGGACTCAACCTCCCCGGCGTCGCCGTCTCCGTCCCCGCCCTCTCCGACAAGGACATCGAAGACCTCCGCTGGGCCCTGCGCACCGGCGTCGACGTCATCGCCCTCTCCTTCGTCCGCAGCGGCCACGACATCGAGGACGTCCACCGCGTCATGGACGAGGAGGACCGCCGCCTCCCCGTCATCGCCAAGATCGAAAAGCCCCAGGCCGTCGACAACATCGACGACATCGTCGCCGCCTTCGACGGCATCATGGTCGCCCGCGGCGACCTCGGCGTCGAAATGCCCCTCGAACAGGTTCCCATCGTCCAGAAGCGCGCCGTCAAACTCGCCAAGCGCAACGCCAAGCCGGTCATCGTCGCCACCCAGATGCTCGACTCGATGATCGAAAACTCCCGCCCCACCCGCGCCGAAGCCTCCGACGTCGCCAACGCCGTCATCGACGGCACCGACGCCGTGATGCTCTCCGGCGAAACCAGCGTCGGCAAGTACCCCGTCGAAACGGTCCGCACCATGGCCCGCATCGTCGAGGCCGCCGAAGAGGACATCCTCGCCAAGGGCCTCCCGCCCCTCACCGACACCAACAAGCCCCGCACCCAAGGCGGAGCCGTCGCCCGCGCCGCAGCCGAAATGGGCGACTTCCTCGGCGCCAAATTCCTCGTCGCCTTCACCCAGAGCGGAGACACCGTCCGCCGGCTCTCCCGCTACCGCTCACCCATCCCCCTCCTCGCCTTCACCCCCGACGCCGCCACCCGCTCCCAGCTCAACCTCACCTGGGGCGTCGAGACCTTCCTCGGCCCCCACGTCGACTCCACCGACGCGATGGTCGCCCAGGTCGAGGAAGAACTCCTGCGCATCGGACGCTGCGTCCCCGGCGACGTCGTCGTGATCACCGCCGGCTCCCCGCCCGGCGTCAGCGGCAAGACCAACCTCGTCCGCATCCACCACATCGGCGACGCCGTCCGCTAGCCCGCCGGACCGCGGCGGGATCACCGACGGCCGATCCCGCCACCGCCCCGGGAACCGACACCCGGCCCCCTGCGTCCTGACGTTTCGAACACGCTCAAAACGATCAAGGGGTGGATGTGGGGAAGAGCCGACGGAACGTGAGGGCGGCCCCGCTGGCCCTGCTCGCGGTGGCGCCCCTCCTCGGAGGATGTACCACCCACAGCCGGCAGCAGGTGCTGGACGCCGTGCACCTGGAGATGCCCGACTGCCACGCCGAAATGCACAGTTACGCGGCGGACGAGGCCTGGTGGCCGCCGGGCTGGGTGGAGATGAGCTACACCGTGCCGAAGAACTGCATGGACGCCTACCTGGTGGCCCGCGGGGCCGATCCGGCCAAGCCCGTCACAACCTGGCCCAGGAGCGGGACCAGCTTCGTGGGCGGCGAACCGATCAAGCCGACCGATCCACCCTTCACCCCCAAAACCATGAGCCGGTTCAAGCTCCGGCTCGATGCCTCAAGGACCTACCCCGAGCACACCTTCAAGACGCCGTACGGGTCCGAGTTCTCCGTACTGCTGGACGAGAAGGGCGACAGCACCACCGCCTACCTGATCACCGACTTCGGCGGCCCCCACGTCCTGTAGCCGCGCCCGGCGGGTGTCACCAGCCGAACCGCCGGTCCACCACCGCCGCGAACTCCTCGAAGGTCAGCACCGAGTCCCCGTTCGCGTCCGCCGCGTCGAACAACGCCGACGACGCCTCCGCGTCCCCCACCGCCCAGAACGGCAACTCCCCCCGCGCCGCCAGAGTCGGCCCCTTGCTCCGCAACGCCGAGATCACCTCCGCGCGGGTCAGCACGCCGTTGTGGTCCAGATCCAGCGCGTCGAACAGCGTCCGGGCCTTCTCGCTCATCACGGGTCCCCTCGTAGTCGTTGCCTCCAGCCTAGGCGGCACCTGGTCAATACTTCGGGCCGATGTGCGCGTCCATGA
This sequence comes from Streptomyces sp. AB3(2024), assembly GCF_041862025.1. NCBI lineage: Bacteria > Bacillati > Actinomycetota > Actinomycetes > Kitasatosporales > Streptomycetaceae > Streptomyces > Streptomyces sp. AB3(2024). The sequence continues at coordinate 45,886 of NZ_JBGWAB010000034.1, read as the reverse complement.
GCGCGACGGATTCCTTCCGGGCGATCGAGACGTTGAAAGGATCGCTGCCTCTCGCGAGCACCGTCCACTGCACCCCGACCTTGGTGAGGGTGTCGGTGCACAGCCTCCGGATGTCGTCCGACTTGTTGGTGAAGAAGTAGCGCGGATACTCGTAGCGCTTGCGCTCCCCACCGACCATCCGCGTGGTCCAGTTGGTGATCCGACACCCGTCGGAGTGGATCAGGCCCCGGAGGAAGGCCCATGGGTGAGCGTCGACGATCTCCTGCTGCCAGCCTTCCGGGGTGATTGGCCGCTCGTGTTTCCTGCCCGGCCCATGCTGCGGGAACAGGCACGGCAGGTGCTTCGAGTAGACCTTGATGTTGTGGCAGCCGATCCTCCGTACGCGGCACACCTGGTTGAAGGGGAAGACGCGCCTCACGGCCTGTTCGGCGTCGTCCATGAGGCCTGGCCAAGAGTCCGCACAAGTGATCATCAGGTTGGGTATGCGGTGGCGAGAGTACTGACTTATGTGGCCGTCGCCGAGATATAGGCCGAAGAGGTACGAGTACGCCGCCTCGTCGAGAGCACTGCCATCGCATCGGGGGCAGTCCGGCTCATGGGGGCCAGGACACTCGCCGCGCTTTGCGCGGTCCATGTGTTTCCAGTAGCCGATGGTCCCCAGCGGGACGTCGAGCTGCCGGGCCACGTCCGCGTTCCTCGCGCCGCCGCGCAAGAGGGACAGGGCCGTCTGGCGTACTTCGAGCGTGTGGAATTCCATGGCACAACCGTGCGTCACGACTCGTGGCTACGTGTAGCAAAAAGCGAACGTTCACGCGAAGGTGAACGTCCGCTTTTCGGACATGTGCCGGGTGCGGGACTCGAACCCGCAAGCCCTCACGGGCAGATGTGTTTGAGACATCCGTGTATGCCATTCCACCAACCCGGCAGGGCTGCTCGTCGGAGTGTACCGGGTGACCATGCGGCGGCGCTGCTAGGTAGGCTCATACAAGCAGCAGAGCCCCGCAAAGAGGAGCCCCCGTGACCGCCGAGCACGAGTCGACGCCCACGCCCGACGCCGACCAGTCGCACGTTCCGCCGCTGACGACCCGGGTCGTCATCGCCGAGGACGAGGCGCTCATCCGTCTCGATCTGAAAGAGATGCTCGAAGAGGAGGGGTACTCCGTCGTCGGTGAGGCCGGGGACGGCCAGACGGCCGTCGAGCTCGCGCGCGAGCACCGCCCCGACCTGGTGATCCTCGACGTGAAGATGCCCGTCCTCGACGGGATCTCCGCGGCCGAGAAGATCGCGGAGGAGTCCATCGCGCCCGTCCTGATGCTGACCGCGTTCTCGCAGCGCGACCTCGTCGAGCGGGCCCGGGACGCCGGTGCCATGGCGTACCTCGTGAAGCCGTTCAGCAAGAGCGACGTGGTCCCGGCCATCGAGATGGCCGTCTCCCGCTTCGCCGAGCTGAAGGCACTGGAGAAGGAGGTCGCCGACCTCTCCGCCCGCCTGGAGACCCGCAAGCTCGTCGACCGCGCGAAGAGCATCCTGCAGACCCAGTACGGGCTGACCGAGCCCGCCGCCTTCCGGTGGATCCAGAAGACCTCCATGGACCGCCGCATGTCGATGCAGCAGGTCGCCGAGGCGGTCATCGAGGACGCCGAGGAGAAGAAGCAGAACGCCGCGAAGTAGTCCCGGGTACGCACGCGTGAGGCCCGTCTCCCCCCGAGGGGAGACGGGCCTCACGCGTGAGCGGGGTGGCGGGGACTAGTCCTCGCCGAGGTAGGCCTTGCGGACGTCCTCGTTGACGAGGAGCTCGCGGCCGGGGCCCGACAGGACGATCTTGCCGATCTCCATGACGTGGCCCTGGTCGGCCAGGGACAGCGCGGCCTGGGCGTTCTGCTCGACGAGCAGGATCGTGGTGCCGGCCGCCTTGAGTTCGGCGATCGTGGCCATGATCTTCTGCATCATGAGCGGCGAGAGGCCCATGGAGGGCTCGTCGAGCATGAGCAGCTTCGGGCGGCACATGAGCGCGCGGCCCATGGCGAGCATCTGCTGCTCGCCGCCCGAGAGGGTGCCGGCGGCCTGCTTGCGGCGCTCGCCCAGGATCGGGAAGAGCTCGTAGGCCCGGTCGATGTCCTGCTGGATGCCGACCTTGTCGTTCTTCAGGTACGCGCCGAGGAGGAGGTTGTCCTCGATCGTCATGCGCGGGAAGATGTGCCGCCCCTCGGGGGAGTGGGCGAGCCCGAGGGCGACGATGTCGTGCGCCTGGACCTTCTTGAGGGACTTGCCCTCGAACTTGATCTGGCCGCCGCGCGGTTTGATCAGGCCGGAGAGGGTGCGCAGGGTGGTGGTCTTGCCGGCGCCGTTCGTCCCGATGAGGGTGACGATCTCGCCTTGCTGGACGGTGAAGGAGATGCCCTTGACGGCCTCGATCTTGCCGTAGGCGACGCGGAGGTCTTCGACCTCAAGGAGGGCGGTCACTTGGCTTCTCCGTCCGTGCTGGTGGTGCGGTTGTGCTGCGCGGCTTCGGTCGCGGGGGCCGGGGTCTCGGCCTCCGTGGCGTCCGCTTCCGCGGCCTCGGGCTCGGTGGCCTCGGCGGTGGTGGCGTCGGCCTCGGCGGCCGCTGCCTCCGGCTCGGCGGCCTCGGCTTCGGCCTCCGCCGCCTCCGGCTCCGGCTCCGCAGCGTCGGCCACGGGCTCCGCGGCCTCGGCCTCCGGCTCCTCAGCCTCGGCCTCGGCCTCCGGGGCCACCGGCTCCGCCGCCTCGGCGGCGCTGGCCTCCGCCGCTTCGACCTCCGCGGCCTCCTCGGCGCCGGGGGCGCCTTCGAAGGGCTCGCCGAGGTAGGCGGCGATGACGCGCTCGTCGCTCTGGACCTCGGTGGCGGTGCCTTCGATGAGCTTCTGGCCCTGGACGAGGCAGGCGACGCGGTCGCAGAGGTTGAAGATGAAGCGCATGTCGTGCTCGATGACGAGGACGGCGATGCCCTTGTCCCGGATGGCGAAGATGAGCTCTTCGGCCGCCCGGGTCTCCTGCGGGTTCATGCCGGCGGTGGGCTCGTCCAGGAGGATGAGGCCGGGGTCGCTGGCGAGGGCGCGGGCGATCTCCAGCTTGCGCTGCTCGCCGTAGGGGAGGTTGCGGGCGAGGTGGTCGGCCTTGTGGTCGAGGCCGATGAACTCCAGGAGTTCCATGGCCCGCTGGCGGCTGGCCTCTTCGGCGCGGCCGAAGCTGGGCAGGCGCAGGAGGGCGGACCAGAGGCCTTCCTTGGTGCGGGTGTGGCGTCCGACGAGGACGTTCTCCAGGACCGTCATGTTGTTGAAGAGACGGATGTTCTGGAAGGTGCGCGCGATGCCGGCGGCGGTGACCTTGTAGGACTTGGGGGGCAGGACCGTGCCCTTGTACCGGACTTCGCCCTCGGTGGGGATGTAGAGGCCGGTGAGGCAGTTGAAGAAGGTGGTCTTGCCGGCGCCGTTGGGGCCGATGAGGCCGACGATCTCGCCGCTGCGGACGGTCAGGTCGACGTTCTTGACGGCGGTGAGGCCGCCGAAGCGCATCGTGACGCCGCGGGCGTCGAGGACCGTCTCGGTGGTCGTCTCGGTCGTGGTGGTGGTCATGGATCAGGCCCCTGTCTTGCCGAGGACTGTGGGCGCTTCGAGGTCCTTGTGGAGTTCGAGCTGGTTGCGCCGGTTGGGGATGAGGCCTTCGGGGCGCAGACGCATCAGGACGACGAGCGCGATGCCGAAGACGAGGAGCTGGTACTCGCCCAGGAACTGGAGCTTGTTGGGGATCATGAAGAGGAGGGCGCCGCCGACGAGGGGGCCGGAGATGGTGCCCATGCCGCCGAGGACGACCGCCGCGAGGAGGAAGGCGGAGTTCGGGGGGACGGCGTTGGCGAAGACGTACTGGTCCGGGGTGACGGTGTAGTTCACGTGGGCCTGTACGGCTCCGGCGAGGCCGGCGAGGGTGGCGCCGAGGGCGAAGGCGATGAGCTTGACGCGGAAGCCGTTGATGCCCATGGCTTCGGCGGCGGTCTCGTCTTCGCGGATGGCGACCCAGGCGCGGCCGATGCGGGATTCGGCGCTGCGGCGGAAGACCATGATCACGATGAGGGTGACCAGGAGCATCAGCAGGAAGTAGTTGGCGAAGCGGCCGACGGTGAATCCGGCGATGCTGTGGCTGGCGCCGAAGTCGAAGCCGAAGAGGTCGACGTTGGGGATGCCGGCGATGCCGTTGGGGCCGTTGGTGAGGTCGGGACCGGAGACGCCGTCGAGGTTGTTCATGGAGATCCGGAAGATCTCTCCGAAGCCCAGGGTGACGATGGCGAGGTAGTCGCCGCGCAGGCGCAGGGTCGGGGCGCCGATGAGGACGCCGAAGACCATGGAGGCGACCGCACCGAGGAGGATCGCGGCCCAGAAGGGGAAGTGCACTCCGAAGGGGGAGTTGGGGGAGCCGGAGACCAGGGCCGCGGTGTAGGCGCCGACACCGAGGAAGGCGACGTAGCCGAGGTCGAGGAGGCCGGTGAGGCCGACGACGATGTTCAGGCCGAGGGCGACGGTGGCGAAGATGAGGATGTTGACGCCGAGGGTCGCGTACTGGTCGTCGGTCTGGGTGAGGGGGAAGGCGGCGGCCGCGACGAAGGCGCCGACGAGGGCGACGTTGCGGTGCTTGGTGGTGAGCGCGGTGAAGCGGGCCACCAGGCCGGCCTTGTTGAGGGCGGTGAAGCCGAAGCCGGCGGCGATCAGGAAGCCGATGAAGAGTTCCTGGTACGGGGTGGTGACGCCGTAGGTGAAGACGCCGAGGCCGACGGCGAGGACGGCGGTGATGATGAGGATTTCGGCGTAGGCCGGGAGGGGGCGGGCCGGCTTGGCGGTGCCGCCGGCGTGGGCGGCCTTGGTGACGGCCCAGCTGTTGCCGATGTTGTGCTTGGTCTGCTCCCACCAGGAGTCTTCGGGGTCCGCCGGGTCGGTGGCGGGGCGCTCGAAGGGGAGGGAGCGGGCGCCGAGGTAGGCGGCGAGCGCGGTGACGAGGGCGACGAACGCGCCGGGTTCGAGGTTGACGAGGCCGCCGAGGGTGTTGCTGATCGCCCAGGCGGTGTAGGCCATGGTGAGCAGGGTGCCGAGGGCGGAGAGCTTGATCGCGGCGTCGGCTCCGGCGGGGGTGAGCCAGCGGAGGCCCTTGACGCCGTAGGAGGAGAGGCCGAAGAGGGTGGTGAGGGCGCCGCCGACGAGGACGAGCCACTGGAGGCCGCCGGGGTATCCGTAGACGGTGAGGTCGCCGGGGAAGGCGGAGGTCCAGGTCCAGGCGAGGAAGCAGGAGATGACGGTGAGGGCGCCGCCGGCGGTGGCGAGGGCGCGGGCGGTCTTCTCGGGGAAGGCGATTCCCTTGCGGCCGGTCTCCGCGGTCTGCTGCGTGGTGTCCGTGGTGGTAGTCGTCATGGTTCTCACGCCCTGTCGGCCACGCGCTCGCCCAGCAGACCCTGGGGTCGGAAGAGGAGCACGAGGATGAGGAGTACGAACGCCCAGGTGTTGCCCCAGGACTGGCCGCCGAGCTGGCTCATGCCGGGGACGTCGGCGATGTAGGCGGTGGTGAGCGTCTCGGCGAGGCCGAGGACGATGCCGCCGATCATGGCGCCGTAGATGTTCCCGATGCCGCCGAGGACGGCGGCGGTGAAGGCCTTGAGGCCGAGGATGAAGCCCATGCGGTAGTTGACTTCGCCGTACTTGAGGCCGTAGGCGACGGCTCCGACGGCGGCGAAGGTGGCGCCGAGGGCGAAGGCGACCGTGATGATGCGGTCGGTGTTGATGCCCATGAGCTTCGCGGTGTCGGGGTCCTGGGCGGTCGCCTGCATGCCGCGGCCGGTGCGGGTCTTCTTGACGAAGAAGCCGAGGAAGGCCATGGAGACGGGGGCGGCGAGAAGGAGGAAGACGTCACCGGTCTGGATGGTGATGCTGCCGATGTGGAAGGGGCCGCCGGGGATTTCGGGGAAGACGACGGAGGACTTCGCGTCGGGGTACCAGGCCCATACCGCCTGCTGGAGGACGATGGAGAGTCCGATGGCGGTGATGAGTGGCGCGAGGCGGGGTGCGCTGCGGAGGGGGCGGTAGGCGAAGCGTTCCGCGCCCACGGCTATGAGGGTGGCGACGATGATGGCGCCTATGAGCATGAGGGGCAGGGCCACCCACATGGTGGTGCCGCCGGGGAGCATCAGCCAGACCGTGAGGGCTCCGAACCCACCGGTCATGAAGATCTCGCCGTGGGCGAAGTTGATGAGCTGGACAATGCCATAGACCATCGTGTAGCCGATGGCGACGAGCCCGTACATGGATCCCAGTAGCAGGCCGTTGACCAGCTGTTGCGGCAGTTCGTGCACCGCAGGTCCTCCGAGTCTTTCGACGGATGTGACACCGCGCGGGGCGCAATGGTGCGCGCCCCGCGCGGCAAAGATGAGGGGTGAGGGGCTAGCGAGCTAGCGGGCTAGCCGTTGGAGGTCAGCCGCCGTAGGTGCCGGACTCGACGGACTTCCACTCGCCGCCGTCGACCTTGTAGACGGTGAGCTGCTTGTTGGTGGCGTCGCCGAACTCGTCGAAGGAGACCTTGCCGGTCACGCCTTCGAAGGAGACGCCCTGGACGGCTTCGAGGACCTTGGCGCGGGCGTCGGAGGGGAGCTTGCCGTTGTTGGCGTCGACGACCTTCTTGACGGCCTCGATGACGGCCCAGGCGGAGTCGTAGGAGTAGCCGCCGTAGGCCGCGAACGGGTCCTTGTAGCCGGCCTTGGTGTAGTTGGCCACGAACTCCTTGGCGGAGGGCAGGCTCTCGACCGGGGCGCCGACGGAGGTGGAGAAGTCGCCGGTGGCGGCGTCGCCCGCGAGCTCGACGAACTTCTTGTCGTAGATGCCGTCACCGCCGACGAGCGGGATGTTGGCGCCGGAGGCCTTGATCTGCTTGCTGAGCGGGCCGGCCGCGGGGTACTCGCCGCCGTAGTAGACGACGTCGGCGCCGGAGCTCTTGACCTGGGTCACGATCGCCGAGAAGTCCTTGGACTCCGGGTCGATGTGGCCTTCGCCGGCGACCTGACCGCCGAGCTTGGTGAACTCGCCCTTGAAGGTTCCGGCGAGGCCGGCACCGTAGGTCTTCTTGTCATCGATGATGAAGACCTTCTTCTTGCCCGCCTTGTTGAAGAGGTACTGCGCCGCGAACGGGCCCTGGATGGCGTCCGTGGTGGCGGTGCGGAAGTAGCTCTTGTAGGTGCGGACCTTCTGGCCCTCGGCCCACTTGGGGCCCTGGGTCAGGGACGGGCTGGTGTTGGCCGGGGAGATCTGGGCCAGCTTGGCGTCGTCGAAGACCTTCTGCATGGACTCGGAGACCGAGGAGTTCAGCGGGCCGACGACGCCGAGGACGTCCTTGTCGGCGGTGAGCTTGGTGGCGTTCTGCTGGCCGGAGGAGGCCTGCGCCTGGTCGTCGAGGGCCTGGATCTTGAAGGTGACGCCCTTGACGTACTTCTTCTCGTTGGCCTGCTTGGCGGCGAGGTCGGCGGAGTTCTTGATGCCGAGGCCCAGTGCGGAGAGGTCGCCCGTCAGGGGGGCGTCGACGCCGATGACGACCGTGGTGTTGCCACCGTCGCCGGCGGTGCTGCCGCTGTCGCGGGAGCCGCAGGCGGTGAGGGTGAGGGCGCCCGCGGCGAGGGCGGCGGTTACGGCGATGAGCTGACGATGACGCACGATCAGTCCTTTCCTGGCGCCGCGTCCCCCGTGGGACGCGTCGAGTCGAACGCGGGGAACCGAACTGAATCGAATCCGGCGGTCGCGGTAACTGGCGGTGACTCTAGGCGGCTCTTCGGGGGATATGGAGGGTTGAGGCCAATGATGTGACTCTCTTGTTATGCCACGGCGTAATACATAGCGGATCTGTGCGGGTGGAACGGGGGAATTCAGGCCGGTTCGTCGCGTCCGCATGCTGAGACGGGTGAGGACCGTGGGGCGGTTTTAGTCCTGTCACGCCAGGACCCTGGGGGGTTTTGGTCATGACGGCGCAGGTGTGCCGTCGTCTCGGTCTTCGGGACAGGCCCTGGTCAGCGCGACGGAAAGATCTCGCGCATATCGGTCACCGGGGATGTAACTGTGATCCTCTTTCTGGGATCCATTACTCAGGGTCACTTCCAGGAATGGCATGCCGGAATTCCGTGCCACATGCACGCAGTCTTTCGCCTGAATCGTCAGGACCAGCTCGCGGACTTCTCCCGCCGCGACCGTGACCGGCAGCCGTGGCCGGATCAGCACGCTCAGCGCCTCCGACGGCTGGCCGATCCGCTCCACCGTGACGGCCGGCCCGGACGAGGTCCGCACACGGACAGTGAACGCGAACGCGGCCCCGTCGGGGGCCGGCTCCACCGGCTCCCCGTACGTCAGGGACAGTGCCTGGGAGGGGGGAGGCGGCGCCACGGGCGGGAGCGTCGCGGGCCGGGTCGCGTACCAGCGGGCGGTGCCCGCGGTCAGTACGGCAGCGGCTCCCAGCGCCACCAGGACCCGCCTGTGGCGCGCCGCGGCCGTCCGGGCGCGGCCCGCCCACCGGCTCGTGGGCGTACGGGGGCCCGGGCGCGGGCCCTCGCGGCCGCTGGTGCCCTCCCCGGGCTCCACGGGCCCGATGCCGCCGCTCACCGCCGGGGCCCGCCGGTCGGGGCGTCCGCGCGGCGGCGTTCGGTGCGGCGGCGTTCGGTGCGGCCGGAGGGGGTGGCGGCCGGGAGGGCCGTCGGTGTGAGTGCCCGCGCGGTCGTGGTGCGCGGCGGCGCCGGTCCCGATCCCATGCGGGAACGCTAGACCGGCGCCGGTGGCGGCACAACTGCCCGTATCGGCCCTGTTGTTAAGAGTCCGTGTCGCGCAGCAGGCAGGTGAGGCGGGCGGTGCAGACGCGGCGGTCCTGTTCGTCGGAGATGACGATGTCGTAGGTGGCGGTGGAGCGGCCCCGGTGGACGGGGGTGGCCACGCCGGTGACCAGGCCGGAGCGGATGCCGCGGTGGTGGGTGCAGTTCAGGTCCACGCCGACGGCGACCTTCTTGATGCCGCCGTGCATCATCGCGCCGACGGAGCCGAGGGTCTCGGCCAGGACGGCGGAGGCGCCTCCGTGCAGGAGTCCGTAGGGCTGGGTGTTGCCCTCGACGGGCATGGTGGCGACGACCCGCTCGGCGGAGGCCTCCAGTATGCGGATGTCCATCCGGATCCCGAGGGCGCCCGCCGAGAACAGCGAGGGCAGGTCTATGCCCAGGGCGGCGTACTCGTCGAGGACTTCCTGCGGGAACTTCACGGCGTGCTGCTCGCCCATGGGTCTGCTCCGTTCGTCAACGATCGTTAACCGATGTGTGGGGCCGTTCTATCAGGCCGGTTCGAAGCGCACGACGACGGACTTGCTGGCGGGTGTGTTGCTGGTGTCGGCGGTGGAGTCGAGGGGGACCAGGACGTTGGTCTCGGGGTAGTAGGCGGCGGCGCAGCCGCGGGCGGTGGGGTAGTGCACGACGCGGAAGCCGGGGGCGCGGCGTTCGACGCCGTCGTTCCATTCGCTGACGAGGTCGGTGTAGGAGCCGTCGGGCAGGTTCAGCTCGGCGGCGTCGTCGGGGTGGACCATGACGACGCGGCGGCCGCCGGTGATGCCGCGGTAGCGGTCGTCGAGGCCGTAGATGGTGGTGTTGTACTGGTCGTGGCTGCGCAGGGTCTGCAGGAGCAGGCGGCCGGCGGGGACGCGCGGGTACTCGACGGGGGCGGCGGTGAAGTTGGCCTTGCCGGTCTTGGTGGGGAAGCGGCGTTCGTCGCGGGGGGCGTGCGGCAGCCTGAAGCCGCCGGGGTGGGCGATGCGGGCGTTGAAGTCCTCGAAGCCGGGGATGACGCGGGCGATGCGGTCGCGGATGGTGGCGTAGTCGCGTTCGAACTCCTCCCAGGGGGTGGCGGAGGCGTCGCCCAGGACGGCGCGGGCCATGCGGGCCACGATGGCCGGTTCGGAGAGCAGCTGCGGGGAGGCGGGGGCGAGGTTGCCGCGGGAGGCGTGGACCATGCCCATGGAGTCCTCGACCGTGACGAACTGCTTGCCGGTGGCCTGGACGTCCTTGTCGGTGCGGCCGAGGGTGGGCAGGATCAGGGCGCGCCGGCCGGTGACCGCGTGGGAGCGGTTGAGTTTGGTGGAGACGTGCACGGTGAGGGAGGCGCGGCGGACCGCGGCCTCGGTGACGTCGGTGTCGGGGGTGGCGCCGACGAAGTTGCCGCCCATGGCGAAGAAGACCTTGGCCTCGCCGTCGCGCAGGGCCTGGATGGAGCGGACGACGTCGAAGCCGTGGGCGCGCGGCGAGGTGATGGCGAATTCGCGGTCGAGGGCGTCGAGGAAGGCGGGTGCGGGGCGTTCGAAGATCCCCATGGTGCGGTCGCCCTGGACGTTGGAGTGGCCGCGGACGGGGCAGACGCCGGCGCCGGGGCGGCCGATGTCGCCGCGGAGCAGGAGGAGGTTGACGACCTCGCGGATGGTGGCGACGGCGTGCTTGTGCTGGGTGAGGCCCATGGCCCAGCAGACGATGGTGCGCTTGGAGGCCAGGATCATGGCCAGGGCGCGTTCGATCTCGGGGCGGGTGAGGCCGGTGGCGGTGAGGGTCTCGTCCCAGTCGGCCTTGCGGGCGACGGTGGCGAGTTCCTCGTAGCCGTGGGTGTGCTCGGCGATGAAGGCCTCGTCGGTGGCGCCCTCGGTCTCTATGACGAGCTTGTTGAGGAGCCGGAAGAGGGCCTGGTCCCCGCCGATGCGGATCTGGAGGAAGAGGTCGGTCAGGGCGGTGCCCTTGAGCATGCCGAGGGGGTTCTGGGGGTTCTTGAAGCGTTCGGTGCCGGCCTCGGGCAGCGGGTTCACCGAGATGATCTTCGCGCCGGCCGTCTTCGCCTTCTCCAGGGCGGAGAGCATGCGCGGGTGGTTGGTGCCCGGGTTCTGTCCGGCGACGATGATCAGTTCGGCCTGGTGGAGGTCTTCGAGGGAGACGCTGCCCTTGCCGATGCCGATGGTCTCGTTCAGGGCGGAGCCGGAGGACTCGTGGCACATGTTCGAGCAGTCCGGCAGGTTGTTGGTGCCGAACTCGCGGGCGAAGAGCTGGAAGAGGAACGCCGCCTCGTTGCTCGTGCGGCCGGAGGTGTAGAAGAGGGCCTCGTCGGGGGAGGACAGGGCGCGCAGTTCCTCGGCGATGACCTCGAAGGCCCGCTCCCAGCTCACCGGCTCGTAGCGGTCGCCGCCTTCGGGGAGGTACATCGGTTCGGTGATGCGGCCCTGCTGGCCGAGCCAGTACCCGGAGCGCGTCGCGAGGTCGGCGAGGGGGTGCTCGGCGAAGAACGCCGGGGTGACCCGGCGCAGCGTGGCCTCCTCGGCCACGGCCTTGGCGCCGTTCTCGCAGAACTCGGCGGTGTGCCGCTTGTCACCCTCGGGCCAGGCGCAGCCGGGGCAGTCGAAGCCGTCCTTCTGGTTGACCTTGAGGAGGGTGCGGGCGGTGCGGGCCAGGCCCATCTGCGCTTGCGCGATCTTGAGGGTGTGGCCGATCGCCGGGAGGCCGGCGGCCGCGTGCTGGGGCGGGGTGACCTGGGGTGCGTCCTGCACGGGGTCGCCTGTGGGCGGCTTGGTCGCCATCGCGCTCTCCTTCGAGCGTACGTACGGGTGCAGCACGTGCTGCCGCATCGCCAGATCCTTGCACGGCCGCGGGGGGAGGGGGAGGGCGGTCCGGTGCTCCCCGCCGCCGGGACGGGTGCGCCGGGGGCGCCCGGTGGGGCGGGTACGCCCGGGGAGGAGGGGGTGACGCCCCGCCCGCCCGCGGCCCGGCCGCGGGACGCTGTGCGGGCCCGTCGGGGTGGCCCGTCGGGCCGGGGTTCCGGTGCGGAGGCCCCGGACGGCGTCCGCGCCGGGAATGTCGGTGGGGAGCCATAGGATCGGGGCGTGGCAGATTCAGCATCGAAGAAGACCGACCAGCCGACCGCAGCGGACCGCCCCCGCCTGATGCTCATGGACGGGCACTCCCTGGCGTACCGGGCGTTCTTCGCGCTGCCCGCGGAGAACTTCACGACCGCGACGGGCCAGCCGACCAACGCCATCTACGGCTTCGCGTCGATGCTGGCGAACACGCTGCGCGACGAGGCGCCCACCCACTTCGCGGTGGCGTTCGACGTGTCCCGCAAGACGTGGCGCTCGACGGAGTTCCCCGAGTACAAGGCGAACCGTTCCAAGACCCCCGACGAGTTCAAGGGGCAGGTCGAGCTGATCGGCGAGCTGCTCGACGCGATGAAGGTGCCGCGGTTCGCGGTCGACGGCTTCGAGGCCGACGACGTGATCGCCACGCTCGCGACCCAGGCCGAGGCCGCGGGCTTCGACGTGCTGATCGTCACCGGCGACCGGGACTCCTTCCAGCTGGTGTCCGAGCGCACCACCGTGCTCTACCCGACCAAGGGCGTCTCCGAGCTGACCCGCTTCACCCCGGAGAAGGTCGAGGAGAAGTACGGCCTCACCCCGCAGCAGTACCCGGACTTCGCGGCGCTGCGCGGCGACCCGTCCGACAACCTGCCCGGCATCCCGGGCGTCGGCGAGAAGACCGCCGCGAAGTGGATCACCCAGTTCGGGTCGTTCGCGGAGCTGGTCGAGCGCGCCGACGAGGTCAAGGGCAAGGCCGGGCAGAACTTCCGGGACCACCTGGAGGCCGTGAAGCTCAACCGGGTCCTGACCGAGATGGTCAAGGACGTGGAGCTGCCCAAGACCCCCGTCGACCTGAAGCGCGCCCCCTACGACCGGTCCGCGGTCACCGGGGTGCTGGACGTGCTGGAGATCCGCAACGCCTCGCTGCGCGAGCGGCTGCTGGCCGTGGACCCGGGCGCGGCCGAGGAGGAGGCGCCCGCTCCGGCGGCCGCCGTCGAGCTGGACGCGTCCGTGCTGGGCGCCGGTGAGCTCGCGCCGTGGCTCGCGGCCCACGCGGACGGCCCCCTCGGCGTCTCCACCGTCGACAGCTGGGGCCTGGGCCAGGGCAACGTCTCCGAGATCGCGCTGGCCGCGGCCGGCGGGGCGGCGGCCTGGTTCGACCCGTCCGCCCTGGACGAGGCCGACGAGAAGGCCTTCGCCGCCTGGGCCGCCGACGCGGACCGCCCCAAGGTCGTGCACAACGCCAAGGGCCTGATGCGGGTCTTCCCGGAGCACGGCTGGACCCTGGCCGGGGTCACCATGGACACCGCGCTCGCCGCGTACCTGGTCAAGCCGGGCCGGCGGTCCTTCGCGCTGGACGTGCTGTCCGTCGAGTACCTGGGCCGCGAGCTCCAGCCCCCGGCCGCCGACGGCCAGCTGGCCTTCGGCGCCGATGAGACCGCCGAGGCCGACGCCCTGATGGCGCAGGCCCGCGCCGTCCTCGACCTCGGTGACGCCTTCACCGCGAAGCTGCCCGAGGTCGGCGCGGTCGAGCTGCTCCACGAGATGGAGCTGCCCACCTCCGTGCTGCTGGCCCGGCTGGAGCGGGCGGGCATCGCCGCCGACCGCGACCACCTGGAGGGCATGGAGCAGCAGTTCGCCGCGGCCGTGCAGCAGGCGGTCAAGGAGGCGCACGCGACGGTGGGCCACGAGTTCAACCTCGGCTCGCCCAAGCAGCTGCAGGAGGTGTTCTTCGGCGAGCTGGACCTGCCGAAGACGAAGAAGACGAAGACCGGCTACACGACGGACGCGGACGCACTCGCCTGGCTGGCCACGCAGACCGACCACGAACTCCCGGTGATCATGCTCCGGCACCGGGAGCAGGCCAAGCTGCGCGTCACCGTGGAGGGCCTGGTCAAGGCGATCGCCGCCGACGGCCGGGTGCACACCAGCTTCAGCCAGACCGTCGCCGCGACCGGCCGGCTCTCCTCCACCGACCCCAACCTGCAGAACGTACCGGTGCGCACCGACGAGGGCCGCGCCATCCGCCGCGGCTTCGTCGTCGGCGAGGGCTACGAGTCGCTGATGACGGCCGACTACAGCCAGATCGAGCTGCGCGTCATGGCCCACCTCTCCGAGGACGAGGGCCTCATCGAGGCGTTCCTGTCCGGCGAGGACCTGCACACCACCGTCGCCTCCCAGGTGTTCGGGGTGGAGCGCTCCGCCGTCGACGCCGAGATGCGCCGCAAGATCAAGGCCATGTCCTACGGTCTGGCGTACGGGCTGTCCGCCTTCGGCCTCGCCCAGCAGCTGAACATCGAGCCCGCCGAGGCGCGCGGTCTGATGGACACCTTCTTCGAGCGGTTCGGCGGGGTGCGCGAGTACCTCCAGCGCGTGGTGGACGAGGCCCGGGCGACCGGGTACACGGCGACCGTGTTCGGGCGCCGCCGCTACCTGCCCGACCTCAACAGCGACAACCGCCAGCGCCGCGAGGCCGCCGAGCGGATGGCGCTCAACGCCCCCATCCAGGGCACCGCCGCCGACATCGTCAAGGTCGCCATGCTGCGCGTGGACAAGGCCCTCGCCGAGGCCGGGCTGACCTCGCGGATGCTGCTCCAGGTCCACGACGAAATCGTGCTGGAGATCGCCCCCGGCGAGCGCGAGCGGGTCGAGGAGCTGGTGCGCCGCGAGATGGCCGCCGCCGTCGAACTGCGGGCCCCGCTCGACGTGTCCGTGGGCGTCGGCACGGACTGGGAGTCCGCCGCGCACTGACCCCGTCGTGGCCGCGTCGGCGCCCGTCCCCGCCTGGTCCGTCTAGGTGGTGGGGACGGGCGTCCGCGCGTCCGGGCCGGTGCGGTCGCCGTCCTCCCGGCCGCGGCCGCGGTCGCGGTGGCGGTCGCGGCGCTGCAGGAGGCGGACGAGGACCCCGTAGAGCAGCAGTCCGACGGCCAGGCCGCCGCCCGCGCCGAAGCAGACGGTCGGGATGATGTCGAGCGGGGTGCGGATGCGGTCGAAGAACGTGAAGAAGCGCAGCACCCGCAGCGTGACCCCCGCCGCCGCGCACACGGCCACCAGCGCGGACGCCCACAGCGTCACCGCGCGGCCGAGCACCGGCACCGACGGAGGCACGGGTGCGTCCGGCAGCCGGCGCAGCGCGGTCGCGGTGAACCAGAGCAGGACGACGGCGGCGATCGCCGAAGTGCCGTACTGGACGAAGGAGTAGAGGGGCAGGCCGAAGGCGAAGGGTTCGCCCAGCCGCGGCAGCGCGTTCGTCCCCCAGCGGTCCGGGTGCGTGAAGCTGTCCCACACCACGTGGGTGAGCGAGCCGGTCACCGCCGACAGGTAGAACCACAGCGCCAGCGCGGTCGGTCGGCGCTCCCGCCAGGACGCGCCGCGTACGAACGCGTACGTCCTGCCCCGCCAGGCCCGCGGCAGCAGCGCCACCAGCGGCTCGCGCAACAGGAGCCAGCACCCGGCGAGGACGGCCGTCAGGGCGGCGTCCACGGTGAGCACGCCCGGCAGCGAATGCGCGAACGTGCCGTAGCCCATGAGGCCCTGGACGACGGCGTCCGCGAAGAAGAAGGTGTCCGGCGCGAAGGACCCCAGCACCAGGGCGGAGGCGACGAGCGGCCCCCGGGCCCGGCCGGTCCGGCGGATGGCCGGAAGTACCGCGGCCGCATGGCTGAGAGTGAACGGCATGACGCGTCTCCTGGTCCCGGTCGTCGGGACAGTATGCGTGACCTGGGCAGGGACGTGGGGATCCGGTGAATTTCCGGGCCGCATTGCGTGCCGTGTGCAGAGAGTTGACGTAGGGTCACGCGGACGTCTAGGGGAGGGGTCCCGCTCATGTCGGCACGAATAGTCGGACGCGGACTGCGCAGGGGCGCGGCCGCCGCTCTGGTCTCGGCACTGGTCGCCGCCGCGATGACGGCCTCGCAGGGCCCGGCCGCCGGGCTCGCGGACCGGCTGGCCGCTGCCGGGGAGGCCGCCGGCGCGCAGTCCGTTCCGGCGGCGGGCGGCTCGGGCGGCTCCGGGGGCGACTCTTCCTACTTCACCGAACTCCCGCCGCTGGTCAGCCCGCAGCCCCCGGCCGTGCTGCTGCCGGAGGGCGAGCAGGCGGCAGTGCGGCCGACTCCCGATCCGGCGCCCGACTCCGCGGCCGGTCCGGTGTCCTTGCAGGCCGTGGTGCAGGTGGGGTCGGAGGGTGCGCAGGGGATCCCCGCGAGCGTGCTCGCCGCGTACCGGCGGGCCGAGCAGAAGCTGGGGGAGAGCGACCCCGGCTGCGGGCTGCGCTGGCAGCTGCTCGCCGCGATCGGCAAGGTCGAGTCGGGCCAGGCGCGCGGCGGGCAGGTCGACGCCGCCGGAACCACGCTGCGGCCCATCCTGGGACCCGTGCTCGACGGCAACGGCTTCGCGAACATCTCCGACACGGACGGCGGGGCCTACGACGGCGACGCCCGGTACGACCGGGCCGTCGGACCGATGCAGTTCATCCCGTCCACCTGGGCCGCCTGGGGACAGGATGCGAACGGCGACGGCCGGCGCGACCCGAACAACGTCCACGACGCGGCCCTGGCGGCCGGCCGCTACCTCTGCGCGGGCGACCGCGACCTGCGGACCGGGGCGGGCCTGGACCGGGCGGTGCTCTCCTACAACCAGTCCGGGGAGTACCTGAGGACGGTGCGGTCCTGGTACGCGTACTACCTCCGGGGCACGCACGAGGTCCCGGACGCGGGCGGTACGGGCGCGGGCACCGGCACCGGCGGCGGTACGGGTGCGGGCACCGGTGCGGGGCAGCCGGCCGGCCCGACGCAGACCCCCGCCCCGACCCGGACCCCGACGCCGACCCCGACCCCGACCCCGACGCCGACCCCGACTCCCGTGCCGACCCCCACGCCGAAGCCGAGCCCGACGCCCACCCCGAAGCCGGACCCGACGCCGGACCCGACGCCGACCCCGAAGCCGGACCCGACGCCCACCCCCACCCCGACGCCCACGTCGACCCCGACACCGACGCGGACCCCCAGCCCCACCCCCACCCCCTCCACGACCGCCTCCCCCAGCGCCAAGCCCACCGCGTCCGCCCCGCCCGCGGTGAGCCCCGCCCCCGCCTCCACGCGGACCCCGTAGCACCCCCCGCTCCGGCGCCGGCGGGGACCCGCGCGCACGGCCCGCCCGTTCGCGCAGGTCCCCGGCGGTTCTCATCTCGCCCCCGCGTTGCTACGGTACGCCTCCCTGACGCCCCATCAGATATCGGAGGCCCCGGCATGCGCGCACTCGTCGCCGCCGCCATCGGGCTGGCCGCCGCGCTGGCCCTCGTCCTCGCCGTCACGGCGTTCGGGGCGCCGGAGGGCAAGACCTCCCCCAAGCCCCTGCTCACCACCGCGCCCGCCGCGCCCGGAAAGTAGAGGAGGCCGGCCGTGCGACGCAGAGCGAGTCTCGTCCTGCTTGCCCTCGCCGTGTTCTGCGCAGCCCTCGCACCGCTGCTGCGCTGGTACGCGTACCCCAGGCTCGCCAAGATCCCGCCGGGCCAGTACCAGGAGATGGTCCTGGAGGCCAAGGACGCGACCCTCCTCGACTACGCGGGCGGCATGCAGCCGAAGAAGGTCGACAAGGTCACCATCGTCCAGACCCTCAAGGGCAACGTCGAGGCGTCCCGGGAGGTCGAGGCCGACGCGGGCAAGGACGTCGTCGTCTGGGACACCCTGACCTACATCATCGGGCCGGACGGCAAGATGGTCTCCCGGATCCCCGAGCGCTACCTCTTCGACGCCCACACCCAGGACCCGGTGCACGCCACCGGCGAGATGGTCGACGGGGACCCGGTCAAACGCGAGGGCATCGAGTTCAAGTGGCCGTTCTTCACCGAACCCCGCGACTACCTCTACTTCGACGCGCAGACCCGCACCTCCTCCCCGATCCACTACGTCGGACCGCGCACCTACCGGGGCATGGAGGTCTACTACTTCGAGCAGACCGTCCCCTGGACCAAGGTGCCCATGCCGAAGAAGATGCCCATCGAGGGCATCGACCCGGCGACGATCGAGCAGACCACCGGCACCACCCTCTGGTACACGGTCAAGGCCCGCTTCTGGGTCGACCCCGTCACCGGCGCCCCCGTCAACGCCGAGCAGGACATCCAGCAGGAGATGCGCGGCGGCATCGCGGCGAGCGCCCCCGACGGCAGGCTCACCGCCTTCGCCGGGCACGTCACGATCCGGCCCGACTACGCGAAGTACACCTTCGACCTGGTCGCCTCGAACCGTACGAAGGTCCTCGCGCTCCACACGTACGCCCCGGCCGGCCTCGCGGCGGCCGGCCTCGCGCTGCTCGCGGCCGCCCTCTGGCTGGAGGCCCGCGGCCGCCGCGGGGCGGACGGGGTCAGCGCCTGAGCCGGGCGTTGGTGTGCCGGGTCGGCTCCGCGGTCGCCGGGTCCTCGGGCCACGGGTGCTTGGGGTAGCGGCCGCGCAGCTCGGCGCGGACCGCCCGGTAGCCGCCCTGCCAGAAGGAGGCCAGGTCGGCCGTGACGGCGGCCGGCCGCCCGGCGGGCGACAGCAGGTGGACCAGGACCGGCACCCCGGCCACGCGCGGGGTCTCGGCCAGCCCGAACAGCTCCTGGAGCTTGACCGCGAGGACGGGCTGCTCGGCCGCGTAGTCCACGCGGATCCGGGAACCGCTGGGCACCTCGATCCGCTCCGGGGCCAGCTCGTCGAGCCGGGCGGCCTCGCCGGTGGCCCACGGCAGCAGCCGGTTCAGGGCCTGGCCCGCGTCGATCCGGGCCAGGTCGGCGCGGCGGCGGGCCCGCGACAGCTCCGGCTCCAGCCAGTCGTCGGCCCGCTCCAGCAGTGCCGCGTCCTCCGCCACGTCGGGCCAGGCGCCGCCCAGGGTGCGGTGCAGGAACCCGAGACGGGCCCGCAGCCCTTGCGCGTCCGCGGACCAGCGCAGCAGCCCGAGACCCTCGGCACGCAGCCCGTCCAGCAGGGCGGCCCGGACCGCTGCCGGGTCGGGGTCGCGCAGCGGGCGCGAGGCCAGCTCGATCGCACCGAGCCGGGTGACGCGGCGGGCCACGAGGTCCCCGTCCTCCCAGTGCACCTCCTCGCCCCCGGTCCGCAGGTGGGCCGCGGCGGCCAGGGCGGTGTCCTCGCCGATGACGGCGGCGAGGCGGACGCGGGCGGAAGCGGAGTGCGGGGCCCGGTCGGCGACGGCGACGGCCAGCCAGGGCGCGCTGCGCAGCCCGGACCCCTCGCCGGTCTCGGCCCCGGTCCCGGAGGCCATGAGGAACCCGCCGCCCCCCTTGGCCTTCGCCACCCGCTCGGGGAACGCGAGCGCGGCCACGAGCCCGGCGGCGGAGTCATCGGGCTCGGCCCCGCCACCGGGGCTCCGCCCCGGACCCCGCTCCTCGGACGCCGCGGGGGCCGGATTCCGGCCGCCGCCGCCCGTCGCCCCGCCGGGGGACGCCGCGCGCTCCAGCCGGCGGACCTCCGCGCGCCAGCGCCCCGCGTAGGCGTCGCCGCCGCGCCGCGCCGACCGCCAGGCGGCGGCGAGGTCGTCCCCGTACTCCCGCGGCGGTTCCTCGCTCAGCAGCGCCACCAGCTCCGCGGCCCGCCGCGCCCCCATTGCCTCCGTACCGTCCAGCAGTGCCCGCGCCAGCCGCGGATGCAGCCCCAGCCGGGCCATCCGCAGTCCCCGAGGGGCCGGCCGGCCCGCGGGGTCGACCGCGCCGACGACCGACAGCACCTCCCGCGCGGCGGCCATGGCCCCGGCCGGCGGCGGGTCCAGCAGGGCCAGCCCGGAGGCGTCCGGGTCGCCCCAGCAGGCGGCCTGGAGCGCGAACGCCGCCAGGTCCGCGGTGCGGATCTCGGGGGAGGGGAAGGAGGGCAGCCGCGCGTCCTCCGCCTCGGCCCAGCAGCGGTACACCGTTCCCGGCGCCTCCCGCCCGGCCCGCCCGGCCCGCTGCCGGCCCGCGGCGCGGGACGCCCGTACGGTGGCCAGCGCGCCCAGGCCCCGCGCGTGGTCCACACGGGGTTCGCGGGCGAGTCCGGAATCCACGACCACCCGTACGCCGGGCACGGTCAGGCTCGACTCCGCGACGGCGGTCGCCAGGATCACCCGGCGGTGCGCCGCCGGGGTCAGCGCCGCGTCCTGGACTGCGGCCGCCGCCCGGCCGTGCACCTGGAGCACCTCCGCCCCCACCGCTCCCAGCTGCCCGGCGACCCGGGCCAGCTCGCCCACGCCGGGCAGGAAGCACAGGACGTCGCCGGAACGTTCCGCCAGAGCCCGCCGGACCACCGACGCCACGTGCGCCAGCTGCGCAGGGTCCACCCGCATCCCGTGCGGGGGCCGCACCGGCCGGGCCGGCGGCGCCCACACGGTCTCCACCGGGTACGAGACGGCCGCGGCCTCGACCACCGGCGCCGGGGCCCCGTCCGCGCCGCCGAGCAGCCGGGCCCAGCCCGCCGCGTCGGTGGTCGCCGAGGCCGCCACCAGCCGCAGCTCAGGGCGCAGGGTCTCGCGTACGTCGAGGAGGAAGGCGGCGGCGGTGTCGGCGTCCAGGTGCCGCTCGTGGCACTCGTCCAGGACCACCACGTCCACGCCGGGCAGCTCCTGGTCCCGCTGGAGCCGCTGGAGCAGGACGCCGGTGGTGACCACCTCCACGCGGGTCGAGGGCCCCACGACCCGCTCCCCGCGCACGGTGAAGCCCACCGAGGCGCCCGGCTGCTCGCCCAGCAGCCACGCCATCCGCCGCGCGGCGGCGCGGGCGGCGATCCGCCGGGGCTCGGCCACCAGCACCCGGCGCGCCGGGCCGCCCCCCACCAGCCCCGCGAGCACCAGGGGCACCAGCGTGGTCTTCCCGGTGCCGGGCGGGGCGCACAGCACCGCCGTGCCCCGGTCCTCCAGGGCCGAGGCCAGCGCGGGCAGGGCCTCCCGTACGGGCAGGGAGTCGAGGGCGGCGCTGCGGATCATGTCAGTCGCGCTCGCAGACGAAGATCGCGGTTCCCGGGATCAGGTTGCCGCGCAGCGGGGACCAGCCGCCCCACTCCTGGGTGTTCCACGCGGGCCACTCGGGCTCCACCAGGTCCAGCAGGCGGAACCCGCCCGCGACCACGTCCCGGACCCGGTCGCCGAGGGTGCGGTGGTGCTCGACGTAGACGGCGCGCCCCTGCTCGTCCTGTTCGACGTACGGGGTCCGGTCGAAGTAGGAGGCGGCGACGGAGAGGCCCTCCGGGCCGGGCTCGTCGGGGAAGGCCCAGCGCAGCGGGTGGGTGACGGAGAAGACCCAGCGGCCGCCGGGGCGCAGCACGCGGTGGACCTCGCGCATCACGTTCACCGGGTCGGCGACGAAGGGGACGGCCCCGTAGGCCGAGCAGGCCAGGTCGAAGGATCCGTCGCGGAAGGGCAGCCGGCCGGCGTCGGCCTCGACGAGCGGGACGTCGCCGCCGATGCGCAGGGCGTGCTGGAGCTGGCGGTGCGAGAGGTCCAGGGCCACGGGCCGCGCGCCCCGGGCGGCGAGCCAGCGCGAGCACTGGGCGGCCCCGGCGCCGATCTCCAGGACGTCCTTGTCCTTGAGGGAGGCGGCGGGCCCCAGCAGGGCGGCCTGCTCCTCGTCGAGCCCCTCCGGACCCCAGACGAAGCGGTCGTCGCCGAGGAAGGCGCCGTGCTCGTTCTGGTAGTCGTCGGCGTTGCTGTCCCACCAGCCACGGCTCGCCCGGCTGCTCTCCGCTTCCCCGGCGTCACGCCGGGTGGCCTCGGCGTCGTCCCCGCCGGCACCGCCGGCGTCGGATGCGTCTTCGGGGGCGTAGTCCTCTTGGTTCATGGGGCCCGTCGTCGTAGTCTGCGGATGGGTTCTGGATTGCTCACCGGGGCGTTCCCGCCCACGAATTGTGCCGGTTATGCGGCGATCTGCCTGTGGTGTGCGCCTTCGCGCATTGACCCTGTCCGGCTGCCCCCGTATGCTACAAGTTGCGCTGCGAGCCTGTGCTCCTCAGACCTAGCAGGCTGCGCTTGTATCTGTTGATGTCCCCTCGGTTTTCGAGGCCCTCCCCCTGTGGGAATCCGGGCTTCTTTGGCTGTCCGGCTTCTTCGGCAGATGCCGATAAGGGCTCCCGGCGTAGCAGTACCTACGACTTTCTGTCCGTAACCGGAGCCCTTTCCCACATGACGAGCAGCACCGAGACCACCGCCACCACCCCTCCGCAGGTAGCGGTCAACGACATCGGCGACGCGGACGCGTTCCTCGCGGCGATCGACGAGACGATCAAGTACTTCAACGACGGCGACATCGTCGACGGCGTCATCGTCAAGGTGGACCGGGACGAGGTTCTCCTCGACATCGGTTACAAGACGGAAGGCGTGATCCCGAGCCGCGAGCTCTCGATCAAGCACGACGTCGACCCGAACGAGGTCGTCAAGGTTGGCGACGAGATCGAGGCCCTGGTTCTCCAGAAGGAGGACAAGGAAGGCCGTCTGATCCTGTCCAAGAAGCGCGCCCAGTACGAGCGCGCCTGGGGCACGATCGAGAAGATCAAGGAAGAAGACGGCATCGTCACCGGTACCGTCATCGAGGTCGTCAAGGGTGGTCTCATCCTCGACATCGGCCTCCGTGGCTTCCTGCCGGCCTCCCTCGTCGAGATGCGTCGCGTCCGCGACCTCCAGCCCTACGTGGGCAAGGAGCTCGAGGCGAAGATCATCGAGCTGGACAAGAACCGCAACAACGTGGTCCTGTCCCGCCGTGCCTGGCTCGAGCAGACCCAGTCCGAGGTTCGCCAGACGTTCCTCACCACCCTGCAGAAGGGTCAGGTCCGCTCCGGCGTCGTTTCCTCGATCGTCAACTTCGGTGCCTTCGTGGACCTGGGCGGCGTCGACGGTCTCGTGCACGTCTCCGAGCTGTCCTGGAAGCACATCGACCACCCGTCCGAGGTTGTCGAGGTCGGCCAGGAAGTCACCGTCGAGGTCCTCGACGTCGACATGGACCGCGAGCGCGTCTCCCTGTCGCTGAAGGCGACGCAGGAAGACCCGTGGCAGCAGTTCGCCCGGACCCACCAGATCGGTCAGGTCGTCCCGGGTAAGGTCACCAAGCTGGTTCCGTTCGGTGCGTTCGTCCGCGTGGACGAGGGCATCGAGGGTCTGGTCCACATCTCCGAGCTGGCCGAGCGCCACGTGGAGATCCCGGAGCAGGTCGTCCAGGTCAACGACGAGATCTTCGTCAAGGTCATCGACATCGACCTTGAGCGTCGCCGGATCTCGCTGTCGCTGAAGCAGGCCAACGAGTCCTTCGGTGCCGACCCGGCGTCGGTCGAGTTCGACCCGACCCTGTACGGCATGGCCGCGTCCTACGACGACCAGGGCAACTACATCTACCCCGAGGGCTTCGACCCCGAGACCAACGACTGGCTCGAGGGCTTCGACACCCAGCGCGAGACGTGGGAGCGCCAGTACGCCGAGGCGCAGGTCCGCTTCGAGCAGCACCAGGCGCAGGTCATCAAGAGCCGCGAGGCCGACGAGGCCGCTGCTGCCGAGGGCGCTGCCGCCCCGGCCGCCGGTGGCAACGCCGGTGGCGGCGCCAGCCTCTCCGGTGGTTCGTACTCCTCCGAGGGTGCGGACGAGACCTCCGGCGCCCTGGCGTCGGACGAGGCCCTGGCCGCGCTCCGCGAGAAGCTGGCCGGCGGCCAGAGCTGATCGCAGTGCAGCACGGGCATCGCGCCACGGCGTGAGCTGAGCTGAAAGACGAGGCCCGTCCCCTCCGGGGGGCGGGCCTCGTCGCGTCGTTCTTCCTGTGAATGCCGCCAACTGGGGAATGGCAGGGCCCCCTTGGACGTTGGCACCGGAGAACACGGCGCGAGGGAGGAGTGGTGAGGGTGCTTGATCCACAGGGTCTGTACGAATGGGACGCCAAGGGCCTGGCGGTGGCCGACCTGGCGCTCGCCCAGGACTCGGCCGGGCTGGTCATGCTCTACCACTTCGAGGGGTACATCGACGCGGGCGAGGCCGGCGAGCAGATCGTCGAGCGGCTCCTGGAGACCCTGCCGCACCAGGTGGTGGCCCGTTTCGACGCGGACCGGCTGGTGGACTACCGGGCCCGGCGACCGCTGCTGACCTTCAAGCGCGACCACTGGACGGAATTCGAGGAGCCCCGGCTGGAGGTCCGCCTCGTCCAGGACGCCACCGGAGCGCCCTTCCTGCTGCTCTCCGGTCCCGAGCCGGACGTGGAGTGGGAGCGCTTCGCCGTCGCCGTCCGTCAGATCGTCGAGCGGCTCGGAGTCCGGCTCTCGGTCAACTTCCACGGCATCCCCATGGGCGTCCCGCACACCCGACCCGTCGGCATCACCCCGCACGGCAACCGGACCGACCTGATGCCCGGCCACCGCAGCCCCTTCGACGAGGCGCAGGTGCCCGGCAGCGCCGAGTCGCTGGTGGAGTTCCGCCTCGGCCAGTCCGGGCACGACGTGCTGGGCGTCGCCGCCCACGTACCGCACTACGTCGCCCGCTCCGCGTACCCGGACGCCGCGCTCACCGCGCTGGAGGCGATCACCGCGGCGACCGGGCTGGTCCTGCCGGCCGTCGCGCACGCCCTGCGCACCGAGGCGCACCGCACGCAGACCGAGATCGACCGGCAGATCCGTGAGGGCGACGAGGAGCTCGTCAGCCTGGTTCAGGGCCTGGAGCACCAGTACGACGCCGCGGCCGGGGCCGAAAGCCGGGGGAACATGATCGCCGAACCCGCCGAGATCCCGTCGGCGGACGAGATCGGTCGCGAGTTCGAGCGCTTCCTCGCCGAGCGCGAGGGCGAGGCGTAGGCGGAGGGACGCGGCGCAGGCGGGGCGGGCGGTCGTGGGGGGGCCTGGTCTTCGCGGGCCGGCGGGGCCTAGGGTGCGGAGCATGCTGAAAGTGGGCCTGACGGGCGGAATCGGCGCCGGCAAGAGCGAGGTCTCGCGGCTGCTGGCGGGGTACGGGGCGGTCGTCGTGGACGCCGACCGGATCGCACGGGAGGTCGTGGAGCCCGGCACCCCCGGGCTCGCGGCCGTGGTACGGGCCTTCGGGGAGGGCGTGCTGACCGCCGCCGGGGCGCTCGACCGGCCCGCGCTCGGCGCCGTCGTCTTCGCCGACCAGGAGCGCCTCCGGACGCTGAACGCGATCGTCCACCCGCTGGTCGGGGCCCGGTCCGCCGAGCTGGAACGGGCCGCGGGGCCCGACGCGATCGTGGTGCACGACGTACCGCTGCTCGCGGAGAACGGCCTCGCGCCCCTGTACGACCTCGTCGTGGTCGTGGACGCCGCCCCCGCGACCCGGCTGGCGCGGCTCACCGCGTTGCGCGGCATGACCGAGGAGGAGGCGCGGGCCAGGATGGCGGCGCAGGCCACGCGGGAACAGCGGCTGGCGGTGGCCACGGTGGTCATCGACAACGACGGGCCGCTGGAGGCGCTGGAGCCGCAGGTGCGCGCCGTGTGGAAGGAACTCGTGGCGCGGGCGGCGGAGTCCGCGGCCCCGCAGTCCCCCGCCGGGGACTGAGTCCGCCCGGTCGGCCGGCGGTGTGGAACGGACGCGGCGGCGGGGGGCGTTGAACGCGCCCCCGGAGGGAAGGAAAGACATCGTGTCCGATACCCCGCCCCCGCCGCCCCAGCAGCCGCCCGCCCCGGGCTCGGGCCCGCCGGAGACCAGTCCCGAGACCCACGTCATCGACTACCGGGCCGCCGAGCGGCTGCTCGCCGCCCGCGACCCGCGCGGCGCGCTCCGGCTCCTCGACTCCGTGATAGCCGCCCACCCCGAGAACACCGCGGCCCGGCTGCTGCGCGCCCGGGCCTTCTTCGCATCGGCGCAGCTGCGTTCGGCGGAGCGGGAGTTCGCGCTGGTGCTGGAGCGCGAGCCGGACAACGCCTTCGCCCACTTCGCGCTCGCCCGGACCCACGAGCGGTCCGGGCGGCACGAGCAGGCGCGGCGCCACTTCCGGCTCGCCGCCGCCCTCGACCCGCAGCCCGAGTACCTGGCCGCGGCCCGTTTCGAGAAGTGACTCAGGGGCGGCGGCGGGGAGGCTCGTACGGGGGCACGTCCGGGCCCGGCTGGTAGTGCGGCCCCTGGTGGATGTGCCGGACCACGACGGCCATGTCCACCGCCGCGACCAGCACGAGGACCGCGCACGCCGCCGCCCACCCGGGAAGGCCGGCCATCGAGAACACGGCCGCCCCGGCGGCTCCCCACAGCAGCCCCCACAGACTCAGCCAGAGCCGCAGGCGCAGCGGGCTGCGGGCGGTCACCGGCTCGTTTCCGGTACGCATGGACATCGCCTCACGTCCATGGTCCCACCGGCGGGGAGCAGGTGTCCGGGGTCAGGGGCCGGGGGGTCGGGGATCGAGCTTGTTCACGGCCGTGGTGGTCGTCTTCCCGAAGGCGGGTACGGGGGCGTCGGCCAGGTGCCCCATCTGCCCCCACAGCACGACGGTCACCGTGGAACCGCCCCGTCCGCCCCGTCGCCCCGTCCGCCCCGTCCGCCCGTCACCCGAGGGTGTCCGCGCAGGTCAGCGGCGGTTGTCAGAGGGCCCGCCTAGACTCGACGGCAGTGGATCCGCCATGACCGGGCGGGGCCGGACACCCGGGAGGGGGCGCCGTGAGCACGCCGCAGACCATGCCGCAGCAGTACCGGCAGGGGCCGCCGCCCGCACCCCCGTCGCCCCTGCTCCGCCGGGCCGCCGTGTTCCTTCCCGCCGCCGTCCCCCGTGAGGGCCGGGTGGCCTTCTGGTGCCCCGAAGGGGATCCGCTGCCCGAGACCGGTGCCCCCGGCCCGCTCCAGGTGGTCCGGCCGCACGGCGCGGGGGTGCGTACCCGTACCGTGCCCGCCGTGACCCTGTCCGTGGCCGAAGCCCTGCCCGTGCTCGTCGGGGCGCCCCACAGCCCCGCCGCGCATCCCGCCACCCGTGCCTGGGGCACCGCCGCGCGGCTCGCGCTGTCCCTCACCGCGCGCGGCCGCCTGCTGCCGGGGCTCACCCCCGACGGGGTCGACGCCTGGCGGGCCGGGCCGCTCGACGCCGAGGACGTCGCGTACCTGCGCGCCGTCGCGGCCGCCCTCCCCCACGAGGCGTACGCCACCCCGCTCGCCGGCCGCCGCCCGCTGACGCTGCCCGAACCGGAGGCCCTGCTCCGGGCGTTCCTCGACGCCGTGGCCGACACCCTGCCCCGTACCCCGGCCGCGCCGTTCGCCGCCGGGCGGCCGTTCGCCGCGCGGGAGCCGCAGCGGGTGCCGGGGATACGGGAGTGGGCCACGCAGGTCGCGGCCGGCGCCGATGCGGGGGTGGGCATCTCGCTGCGGCTCGACCTGTCCTCCTTCCGTCTGTTCGACGAGGCCGAGCCGCAGGACGTGCGCCGCGCCGGAGCCGCCGTCGTCCAGGTGCACAGCCTCGCCGACCCGACCCTGGTGACCGATGCCGGGCCGCTGTGGGCCGGGGTGGCCGCCGCCGGATTCGGCCCCCGCGCCCGGATCGACGCCGTGCTCGCGCTGCGCCGGGCCGCCCGGGTCTGGCCGCCGCTGCTGCGCCTGCTCGACCAGCCCGTACCCGACGCCCTGGCCCTGTCCGACCCGGAGCTCGAAGACCTGCTGGGCGTCGCCGCGTCCCGCCTCGCGGCGGCCGGAGTGACGGTCCACTGGCCGCGCGAGCTGGCCCGTACGCTCTCGGCGACCGCCGTCGTACGGTCCACCGCGCCCGGTTCCGCCACCGACGGCACCGCCTTCTTCGACGCGGCGGGGCTGTTCGCCTTCTCCTGGGAGCTGGCCCTGGGCGGGGACCGGCTCACCCCGGGCGAGATGGACGCCCTCGCGCAGGCGCACCGGCCCGTGGTCCGGCTGCGCGACCGGTGGGTCCGGGTCGATCCGGAACTGGTGCGCAAGGCGCGCAAGCGGGAGCTGGGTCTGCTGGACCCGGTGGAGGCGCTGGCCGCCGTGCTGAGCGGGTCCGCCGAGGTCGACGGGGAGAGCGTGCCGGCCGTTCCGGTCGGGGCGCTCGCCGCGCTGCGCGAGCGACTGACCGGGGAGCTCGCGCCCATTGCCCCGCCCGAGGGGTTGCGGGCGACGTTGCGGGACTACCAGCTGCGGGGTCTGGCCTGGCTGGACCTGATGACCTCGCTCGGGCTGGGCGGCTGTCTCGCCGATGACATGGGTCTGGGCAAGACGGTCACGCTGATCGCCCTGCACCTGCACCGGGCGCGGCCCGAGCCGACCCTGGTGGTCTGCCCGGCGTCCCTGCTGGGCAACTGGCAGCGGGAGATCGAGAAGTTCGCGCCGGGGACGCCGGTGCGCCGTTTCCACGGCGCGGGCCGCAGCCTGGACGGGCCGGCCGGCGGCTTCGTGCTCACCACCTACGCCACCATGCGCGCCGCGGCCGCCCAGCTGGCCGGGCAGCGCTGGGGCATGGTCGTCGCCGACGAGGCACAGCACGTCAAGAACCCGCACTCGGCGACCGCGAAGGCGCTGCGGACCATCCCGGCGCCGGCCCGCGTGGCCCTGACGGGCACCCCGGTCGAGAACAACCTCTCGGAGCTGTGGGCCCTGCTCGACTGGACCACCCCGGGCCTGCTGGGCCCGCTCACCACCTTCCGGGCCCGCCACGCCCGCCCGGTGGAGCACCAGCAGGAGGAGGACGGGGGCAACGAGGCGGCGGTCGCCCGGCTGGCGGCGCTGGTGCGGCCGTTCCTGTTGCGCCGCAAGAAGTCCGATCCGGGGATCGCCCCCGAACTGCCGCCCAAGACCGAGACGGACCACCCGGTGTCCCTGACCCGGGAGCAGGCCTCGCTCTACCGGGCGGCGGTGGAGGAGGCGATGGCGGTGATCGGGTCGAGCGAGGGCATGGAACGGCGCGGCATGATCATGAAGCTGCTCGCCTCGCTCAAGCAGATCTGCAACCACCCCGCCCAGTACCTGAAGGAGGATCCGCCCCGGATCCCGCACCGCTCGGGCAAGCTCGCCCTGCTCGACGAGCTCCTCGACACGATCCTGGCCGAGGACGGCTCGGTCCTGGTCTTCACCCAGTACGTGACCATGGCCCGGATCCTGGAGAAGCACCTCGCCGACCGGGGCGTCCCCTGCCGGCTCCTGCACGGCGGCACCCCCGTTGCCCGCCGCGAGGAACTGGTCGACCTCTTCCAGTCCGGCGAGGTCCCCGTCTTCCTGCTCTCCCTCAAAGCCGCCGGCACCGGCCTCAACCTCACCCGCGCCGGACACGTCGTCCACTACGACCGCTGGTGGAACCCCGCCGTCGAGGAACAGGCCACCGACCGCGCCTACCGCATCGGCCAGACCCAGCCCGTCCAGGTCCACCGGATCATCGCCGAGGGCACCGTCGAGGACCGCATCGCCGAGATGCTGGAGGCCAAGCGGGCCCTGGCCGACGCCGTGCTGGGCTCCGGCGAGTCGGCGCTGACCGAGTTGACCGACCGGGAGCTGGCCGATCTCGTATCCCTGCGGAGGCCGGCGTGATCACCGCGCGCGACGACCGCCGCCGCACCTTCGAGACGGTGCCCGCGGGCCTGGAGGCGATCACCTGGTGGGGCCGTGCCTGGGTGGCCGCCCTGGAGGAGCGCGCGCACGACGCCGCCCGGCTCGCGCGGGGCCGTGAGTACGCCGCCGAGGGCCACGTCGACGCGGTCACGGTCACCCCGGGCCGGATCGTGGCGTACGTGCGGGGCAGCCGGGCCCGCCCGTACCGTACCGAGCTGTCGCTGGACGCCTTCACCGACACCGAGTGGGCCGAGGTCCTGGAGGAGGTGGCGGCGGACCCGACAGCCCTGGGAGCCCTGCTGGAGCGAGAGGTCCCGCAGTCCCTCGCGGGGACGGTCCTGCCCGGCGCGGGCGAGCTCGTCGTGCGCTGCTCCTGCCCGGACGTGGGGCGGCCACCCTGCAAGCACGCCGCGGCCCTCTGCTATCGGGCGGCTCGGCTGCTGGACGCGGACCCCTTCGTCCTGCTGCTCCTGCGCGGCCGCGGGGAGCGCGAGCTCCTGGAGGAGCTGGCCCGGCGCAACGCGGCCCACGCCGCCCGCGAACAGCCCGACGCCGCACCGGACTTCCCCGGTGTCCCCGCCCGCGCGGCGGTGGCCCGTACCGTCCTGCCCCCGCTGCCCGCCCCGCTCGCCGCGCCCGCCGCCGTCGGCCTGCCGCCCGCCTACCCGGCGGATCCGGCCGCCCCGGACCCGCTGGCCCTGGACCAGCTCGCCACCGACGCCGCCGCCCGTGCCCTCGTCCTGCTCGGCACCGGAGCCGACCCGACCGGCGGGCTCACGCAGTGGCAGGACGCCGTCCGGCTGGCCTCCGCGCATCCCACGGCCGGCCTCACCGGCGCCGCCCGCACCCTGTACCGGGACCTGGCCCGGGCCACCGGCCGCACCAGCACCGACCTGGCCCGCGCCGCCGCGGCCTGGTGCCAGGGCGGCCTGTCGGCGCTGACCGTCCTCGACGAGCCCTGGGACCCCCCGGCCGGCCCCTTCGACCGGGCCCGGCCCGCCCTCCTCGCCGCCGGGCAGGGCTCCTTCCGCCCCGACCGCAACCGGCTCACCTGCGGCACCCACCAGCTCCGCCTGAGCCGTGAGGGCCTCTGGTACGGCTATGAGTCCCGCCCCGGCGGCGACGACTGGTGGCCCACCCCCGCCCCCGCCTCCACGGACCCCCTCACGGCCCTGCCCCGGTGACGGCCGCGGCCCACGTCGACAGGGCCGTGAAGTCGCGCTCGCGCAGGCCGTGGCGGGGGTGGACGCGCAGCAGCAGGGCCGGGGACGGATGGTGGGCGGCCACCCACGCCCGGTCCTCCGGGGTGATCATGTCGTCGACCCAGGCGAAGGGCCGGCCGGCCGCCCAGTCCAGGAGGGGCCGGGTCTTCCAGAAGAGCCCGTCCGGGTCCCGGGCGAAGAGTTCCGGCCACTCGATGACCGGAAGATCGTCGGGAAGGCCTATGCGCGGGGCGATCAGGGTGTTGGCCTGGTGCGTCCAGGCCGTGGCCCAGGCGAGGTCGAAGGGCAGGGCCAGCAGCCGGGCCCCATGGGTGGGGTGGAGACGGACCCGCAGGCCGCGCCGGGCACGGCGGGACTCCGGGTCGCGGTAGGAGAGCCAGACGTCAGGGCGCATGCGGTGGCTCGCGTACCCGCGCAGGGTGGCGAAGGGGTCGCGGAAGGGGTTGAGGGGGCCGTCCACGTCCAGGAGCAGCAACGGTCGTTCCTTCATGAAATAGGCACTACCCAGTACACGATGGAGTGAAATACCTACCGGCTCTATAACCCGAATGGGTTCACGGCGTTGTTTCCGGTGTGGGCGAGATGCCCCGAACCCCTCCGGAAAGCAGGAAATCTGATGCGTCACAGTCGTCGGAATGGCTTGATCGCGGCGATGGTCGCGGGCGGTGGACTGGCGGTCGCGGGGGTGGGCGCCCTCGCCCACGCCGACGCGGACGCGGGCGGGCGTGCCGAGCGCTCGCCGGGCCTCCTCTCGGGGAACCTGGTGCAGTTGCCCGTGCACGTCCCCGTGAACGTGTGCGGGAACACCGTGAGCGTCGTCGGGATGCTCAATTCCGCGAGCGGCAACCGCTGTGCCAACGGATCCGCGGGCGAGGCGAATCCGCGGCCGCGGCCCGCCGGTCCGGCCTCCTCCACACAGGGGGCGGCGACATCGGCGTCCGGCAACGCGGGAGGCGCGGTCGCCGACGGGCGCGGAAAGGATTCCCCGGGACTGCTCTCCGGCAACGGCCTCCAGCTCCCCGTCGACCTGCCGCTCAACATCAGCGGCAACTCGGTGAGCGTGGTCGGGGTCGGCAACGCCTCCCAGGGGAACACCTCCGTCAACGGCCAGCAGCCCCCGACCGGCGGCAAGCCGGCCCAGCCGCCCGCCGCGGTGCGGCCCGTCACCCCACCCGCCCCGCCGGCCGCGCCCGCCCCGGCCGTACCCCCGCGCCACACCTCGGCCCTGGCCCACACGGGCTCCGAGGGCCTCGGCTACCTGCTGCCCGGCAGCGGCGTCCTGCTGCTCGGCGGGGTCGTGCTCTACCGCCGGTTCCGTCTGAACTGAGCCGGTTCCGCCGACCCGATGGGGGTCAGGCGTCCACGGGCTGCCAGGCCGGGCCGTCCCCGTCCTGGCGGACGTGTCCGAACACCACGTCGGCGAAGTGGACGCCGAAGCCGATCGTGTCGGGCCGCGCCAGCTCCTCGACGAGACGCCGGCGGTGACCGGCGGTCAGGACGGGGTCGTGGTCGAAGGCCGAGGACCACTCCGGGTGGTCGATCTGGATCGGCGAGTGCACGGCGTCGCCGAAGGCGATCAGGCGACGCCCGCCCCCGGTGATGACGTACTCGGCGTGCCCGACGGTGTGGCCCGGGGTGATCCGGACGTGGACGCCGGGGAAGATCTCCTGCCGGTCCGTGATCGTGCGGACCTGTGGCGCCATGGCCGCCACCTGCTCGCTCGTGCCCTGGGCCTCCAGCAGGTCGCGCCGCTCCCACTCCGGCCCGGAGACCAGGAGGTCGGCGTGGGCGAACAGGAGCCGGTCGCCGTCGGGGGCGGGAAGGGACGCCCAGCCGAGGTGGTCGACGTGCAGGTGGGTGAAGGCCACCGCTTCGACGTCCTGCGGACGGCGGCCGAGTTCGGCCAGGTGCTGCGGGAGGGCGCCCCCGTGGATCACGGCGAGGGGGCCGTCCGGGGCCTGGTACGTCCGTGGGCCGAAGCCCGCGTCGATCAGGAGGGCCCGGTCGCCGTGCTCCACGAGCAGGCTGCCGATGCTCGCCACGAGGTGGCCTTCGGCGTCCAGGTACTCCGGGTGCGCGGCCCACACCTCGTCGGTGGTGTCCTGGAGCAGTGGCAGCGGCCGGAGCCGCACATCGCCGTCAGGGACGTACGTCACCTTCGTGTCGCCGAGCCGTATCGAGCGGATCCCCGCCGGCCGGCTCCGTCGCCCGTCCCGGGCGTCCCGAGTCACCTGATTCGCCTGAGCCGCCTGAGCCACTTGATTCACCTGAGTCACCGTCGCATCGGCCACGGGGCATCTCCTTTGAACGCGCGTCAGCCCGCCGCGGTCCGTCCCGCGGCGACGGCGCCCACCATAAGCATCAAGCTCAAATCATTCAAGCTGTAAACATTCAAGCTTGACGGGTTTGATAGGGTGGCGGCATGACGACGTCACCCGATCCACAGCCCATCGCCGAGCGACAGCTGTGCGGTCTGGTGAACGGACTGGCCCAGCGGATCACCGACCACGTACGGGCGCGCGCCGCCACCCTGGGCCTCACCGCGGCCCAGGCGACCGCGCTGCGCGAGATGACCGGGCCGATGACCATGCGGGAGCTCGCCGAACGCATGACCTGCGAGCCCTCCAACACCACCTTCGTCGTCGACAAGCTGGAGAAGCAGGGCCTGGTCGAGCGCCATCCGCACCCCACCGACCGCCGCGCCAAACATCTCGTCCTCACGGCCGAGGGCGCCGCGCTGCGGACGCGCCTGCTCGAACTCCTCGTCGTGGACTCCCCGCTGTCCGGGCTCACCGACCAGGAGAAGCGGGTCCTGCACCAACTGCTTGAGCAGGCCGTCACCTTGCCGTGAACCGGCCTCAGGCGGCCGTGCGCCAGCCGTCCAGCACCGCGTCGATCAGGGGCGCCAGACGGGCGCGGGCGGCGAACCGGGGGACACCGGACATCAGCAACGCGTCGTACTCGGTGTCGGTGTGCCGCACGGCGGCCCGTACCGCCACCGACACCGCCTGCTCGTCCAGGGCCCGGCCCGCGGCGGTGCGGCCGACCCGGCCGCTGCCGCGCACGGAGGCGTGGGCGGCGATCGCCCGCGCGCGCTCCGGAGGGCATCCGGGGAACAGCCGCAGGATCTCGGCGGCGAACGCCGCCGTGAACCGGACGTCCTCGGCCGCGCGGCGCGCCCGGTCGCGCTCCCGGCGGCGGGCCCGGGCCTCGGCGTCCGCGAGGCAGGCGCGTTCGGCGCGGGCCAGGGCCGCGTCCTCGACCAGCAGGCCCTGGCGTTCGTAACGACGCCGGCGCCGGTGCCGGCGCACGACGACGGCGGAGAGCGAACTGGCCTCCCGGGCGCGGCGCGTGAGCGCGGTATCGCCCCGCGGCAGGTACACCAGGTGCCCCAGATCGGCACAGTCCAGGCACCGGGGCACACCGGCCTCGCGCACCAGACGGCGCAGCGGGCCCCGTCGGCACTCGGCGCAGTGGATCTGCTTCAGTGACTCGAAAACGACGAGACTCATGCCGTTGTGATACCGCCGGACGGTGCGCAAATCACCTTGTCCGGGAAGGCAATCGGCCCTTCGTGGCATCGGCCGGGACCTCGTGAGGTCCTCCCGGCGCGCACGCCCGAGGGGCCGTGCCGTGGTGACCCCCGTCCCCCAGGGCACGGGCCGTGGGGCGCGCCCCCGCCGTGGTCCTCAGACCAGTCGGCGTATCTCGCCGCGCACCCGGTAGAAGCCCCCGGACGCCGGGTGCAGCCCGTCCACCACGTACCGGGCTCCGGCCTCCCGGATCCCACGCGGGAACTGGACGTTCCAGGAGGGCTCGAAGCCCTCGGACACCACCTGCACGCGCATCCGGCCGCCCTGCTGCACGCACTCGACGACCACCGTGCCCGTAGGCACCGCGGCCACCGAGACCGTGGCCACCGCCGCGGCCGAGGCCGCCGGGGTGAACACCGGCAGGGCCGCGGCCGACTTGACGTCCACCGGCGCCGGGACGGAACCCTGCTGGGCCGCCGCGATCGCCGCCTCGCTCGCGTCCACGCACACCAGGGACCCGTCCGTGGTGACCAGGTAGAGCCGCCCGTCCAGGTACTGCATGGACAGGGCCGAACCGCTGCCCGTGCCCAGCTTCCAGAGCCTGTTCCCCTCGGCGTCGAAGCAGTACACCGACGAGGCGAGGTCACCGGCGAACACGTGCCGCCCGTCCGGGGAGGTCGCGCAGGAGTACACGGCCGCGTCGCACCGGTACGAGGCCTCCAACGCGCCCGTCGCCTTCGACAGCCGCTGCACGCTGTTGTGGCCCGTCCCCGCGTACACCGCGTCCCGCTCCTGCCAGCCGAACAGCACCGAGCCGCTGGTGTTCGTGTGCCACAGCTGGCCGCCGCCGTCCGGGGCGTAGGCCGTCACCCCCAGGCTGTGCCCGTGGTAGACGGCCCGGTCGTCGGCCCGGACCATCCAGGCGTTGGACCCCGAGGACTTGCGCGACCACTGGAACTCGTCCTCGTGGTCGATGACCGTCAGGCCGCCGTCGCGGTCCGCGACGTTCAGCACGCCCTCGCGGATGTCGAGCCAGAAGATGTCCACGTCCGCCGCGATGTCGTACGCCCCGAACGGCACCTTGGAGGACAGGTCGTACACCGTGCCGTCGTCGCAGCCCGCGTATATCCAGAACTCGTCCGCGACCAGGCACTTCACCCCGTCGGGCAGCGAGTAGCGGGCCAGCACCTCACCGCCGTGGCTCACCGTGTAGACGTCGCCCGCCTGGTTGCCGACCCAGCAGCGGTCCTCGTCCACGTGGATGCCGAAGGCCGCGGAACCGGTGCGCAAGCGCCACAGCACCGGCGCCACGGCGCGCGCCGTCGACGGCGCCGAGGTGACCTGGCGGCGGGTCACCGCGCGGGCCGCGCGGGCGCCTCGTACCGCCGGCGCGTACCCCTTGCGGACCTTCTCGCCGATCTTCTTGGCGGCCGCGGCGCGGGCCTTGTCCGGCGTCGGGAACGAGGAGCTCTGCAGCTGGCCGGTCGCGCCGATGCGCCCGTAACGCACCGAGACCGCGGTGCCGTCGACGGTCACCTCGTAGAACTTGTGCGCCGCGCCGTCCTCCTGGGACAGCTCCAGATACGTCGTCTCCCGAGCCATGACAGACCCCTCCCCACGAGCCGGGCCAACGGCTCCTTCTCACCGGTGATCCCTCGTGAAAAAAGCTAAGGCCCACCACTGACAATGGGTTCGTGAAGCTCGAAGCGATCACCTGGCAGCGGATGGCGGAGCAGCTCGCCGGCCACCTCGACGACGTCCGCGAGGGCTCCCCCGACGGCGTCGGGACCGGGTCCTGGCAGCGCGTCGGCATCGACGGCGCGCCCGCTGCCGACACCGGACCGCTCGCGGGCCGGCTCGCCGACGCGCTGCGGCTGCGCGGCCGTTCGGTGCTCGTGGTCGCCGCCGGGGGGTTCCTGCGGCCGGCCTCGCTGCGCTTCGAGTTCGGGCGGGAGGACGTGGACGCGTACCTCGGCGGCTGGTACGACACCGGCGCACTGTGGCGGGAGGTCTTCGGCCCGACCGACCCCGGCGGCACCGGACGGGTGTTGCCGGACCTCTGGGACCCGGTGACCGACCGCGCCACCCGCAGCCCCTACGTCGAACTGCCCGCCGGCGGCGTCCTGATCGTGCACGGGCCCCTCCTGCTGGGCCACTGGTTCCCCTTCGACCTCAGCGTGCACATCAGCCTCTCGCCGGGGGCGCTGGCCCGTCGTACGGAGGAGGGCGAGCGCTGGACCCTGCCCGCCTTCGCCCGCTACGCCCGCGAGACCGGACCGGCCTCGGCCGCCGACGTGCTGGTGCGGGCGGACGACGCACGGCACCCGGCGTGGACCGGGTGCCCCGGCCGGGCGGGTACGGGGTGACCGGGACCCCGCCGACCTCCCCTGGTCAGGGGCGGCCGCCGATGCGGGTGACCGCCTCGGCCGCCGCGCGGCAGCCCGCCCGCGCCGCCTCCACCGGGTCGGAGCCCGCGAGCCGGGCCGCGAGGAAGCCGCCGGTGAAGGCGTCGCCGGCGCCGGTGGTGTCCACCGCATCGGCGGGCTCCGCCGCGACCTCCGCGGTGATCCGGCCCGCCTCGGCGACGAGCGCCCCGCCCGTGCCCCGGGTCACCACCACGAGCGGCACCCGCCGGCTCAGCTCCTCCGCCGCCCGCGCCACCCCGGCCGGCTCCGGCAGCCCCGCCAGCAGCCGGGCCTCGTCCTCGTTCGGCAGGAGGGCGCCGACCCCCGCCACCGCGGCCATGAAGCGCTCGGGACCGAGCGCGGCCAGGAACCCCGCCGAAGCGGGGTCCACGCTGACCGGCACGCCCCGGGTCCGGGCCGCCCGCAGCGCGACCAGGGCCAGTTCCCGGCTGCTGTCCGCGAAGAAGAGGTAGCCCGACAGGTGCAGGTGTGCGGCGCCGTCCAGCAGCGCGGGCGCCCAGTCGGCGGGGGACAGCCGCAGCGAGGCCCCGCTGTCGGTCAGGAAGGTCCGCTCCGCGTCCTTGCCGACCAGGGCCACCACCGTTCCGGTCGGTTCCGCCGGGTCCACCACCAGCCGCGGCCGCACCCCCGCGTCGACCAGGGCCCGCTCGTGCCAGCGCGCCGATTCGGCGCCCACCCGCGCGAGGAGGCGTACTTCGGCCGTCCCCGTGCGGGCCGCCCAGCAGGCCGCGTTGGCGCCCGCGCCGCCCGGCAGGGTGCGGATCCGGGCGGCGGTGTCGGTGGCCGGAGCCAAAGGCTCCGGATGTATCGCCACCACGTCCGTGACCACGTCGCCGACGACCACCAGCGCCCCCGGTGCCGCCGTCATGCGCGGGCCGCCCAGGCCCCGGCGATCCTCGCCCCGAGCCGCACGTTGCCCCGTACCGCGGCCAGGTTGGCCTCCAGCGAGGCCCCGCCCGTCGCCCGTACCAGGAAGTCCAGCAGGAACGGGGTCACCGCCTGCCCCGCGATCCCGCGCTCGCGGCACTCGGCGAGGGCCTCCGCCAGGACCCGGTCGTGCAGCCGCGGATCCAACTGCTCGTCCTCCGCCACCGGGTTGGCCACCAGCAGTGCCGAATCCGGGCCGCCGACGGCGTCCTGGGCTGCCATCACCGCCGCCACCTCCTCGGGGCGCTCCACCGTCCAGTCGACCGGCTCGCCGGAGTCGGCCAGGTAGAACCCGGGGAAGCGGCGCGTGCGGTAGCCGAGGATCCCCACGCCCAGGGTCTCCAGCCGCTGGAGGGTGGCCGGCACGTCCAGGATCGACTTCACCCCCGCGCACACCACCGTGATCCGGGTCCGTGCGAGCAGCGCGAGGTCGGCCGACTCGTCCTGGGAGCGCGTCCACTCGCGGTGTACGCCGCCCAGCCCGCCGGTGGCGAACACCCGCAGCCCCGCCCGCGCGGCCAGCAGGGCCGTTGCGGACACCGTCGTCGCGCCGGTCGCCCCCGTCGCGAGGGCCGGGGCCAGATCCCGGTGGCCGAGCTTGCGTACGCCCTCACCCGCGGCGATCCGCTCCAGACGGGCCTTGTCCAGGCCCGCGCGGGCCACCCCGTCCACGACCGCGACCGTCGCCGGAACTGCGCCCTCCGCCCGGACCAGGGCCTCCAGTTCCAGGCCCACCTCCAGATTGCGGGGGCGCGGCAGCCCGTGCGCGATGATCGTCGATTCCAGGGCGACGACGGGCCTGCGCGCGGCGAGCGCCTCGCGCACCTCTTCCGACAGGACCGGGACCTCGGATGCTCTGTGCAGTGGCATGTCCCCATCCATGGCACGGGATTCGCGCCCCCAAACGCGCCGTCCGGGCTCCGGCGCGAACCCGTCCCGTGGCGCGGCCCCGCGGGCGGCGGCGCGGTCGCCGCACCGCAGCGCCCCGGCGTACCCGCCCGGCCTCGGGAGCGACCGTACGGCTCTGGCCGAAAAGGGGCGGGTGCCGCCTGCGCTCGACGGAGTGACGCGTCCGCCGCGTCCATGCTGGACGCTCTGGTCACCCCCCGGCCCGGGAGGGCCGGATTAGGCTGACGCGCCATGAGCACCAGTGATCACACCGCCCCCGCCCCCGCCTCCTTCGCCGTGTCCGTCGCGGACGTCCCCGACTCCGAACTGGAGGCGGAGGACCTCGACCCGGCACAGATCGTCTCTGGCACCCCCGTGGTGACGGGCAAGGTGCTGTGGGAGGCCGAGGACGGCTCGCAGATCCGGGGGATCTGGCAGATCACCCCGGGAGTGGTCACCGACACGGAGGCCAACGAGCTGTTCGTCGTGGTCGGCGGCCGGGCCACGATCGAGGTGGAGGGCGGAGAGACCCTGGAGGTCGGTCCGGGCTCCGCGTGCGTGCTCCGGGAGGGCGACAGGACCACCTGGACCGTGCACGAGACGCTCCGCAAGGCCTACCACATCAGCTACTGACGCCCTTCGCGGGCGCCGGACGCACGGGGTGGCGCCGGGCGGTGAACAGGGCCAGTGCCGCCATCGGCAGCAGCAGCGCGGCGCCGATCGCGTTGAGCCAGCCGTAGCCCGCCCGGGACATGACCAGCCCGGCCGCCGCTCCGCCGATCCCGGCGGAAGCGTTCATGGTCAGGTCGCTCAGCCCCTGTACGGCGGCCCGCGCGGCCTGCGGCACCGAGTCGGTCAGCAGGGCCGATCCGGAGACCATCCCGGCGGACCAGCCGAGGCCGAGCAGGAAGAGGCCGGCCGCGCTCTGGGCGTGGTCGCCCCCGGCGGTGCCGGCGAGCAGCGCGGCGAGCGAGAGCAGTCCGGCGGCCAGTCCGATCACGGAGAGCCGGCCGAGCCGGTCGGCGAGCCACCCCATGACGGGCGAGAAGGCGAACATGCCGGCGATGTGCCCGCTGATGACCAGGCCGACCAGCTTGAGGCCGGCGCCGTGGTGACCGAGGTCGACCGGGGTCATCACCATGATCGAGACCATGGTGGTGTGGGACACGGCGACGGTGAGCAGTGCGAGGCGGGCGCGCGGGGAGACGCGGACGGCACCGAACCCGGCGCGCAGCGAGCGGCTCTGCCGGGACTGCTCCTCGGGGCCGGCCAGTGCCCGTGCCGTCAGCAGCGGGTCGGGCCGCAGGAACACGGCGATCAGCGTGCCGGTGAGGACGAAGACGGCGCCGGCCCAGACGAAGGGACCCGCCGTCTGGGGTATGGAGGTCCCGGCGAAGCTGTCGCTGGCGGGGGCGGAGAGGTTGGGGCCGAGCACCGCGCCGACGGTGGAGGCCCAGACGACCACCGAGATGGCGCGGGCCCGCCGGTCGGGCGGTGCGAGGTCGGCGGCGGCGAAGCGGGCCTGGAGGTTGGCGGAGGACGCGGCGCCGAAGGCGGCCATGCCGAGCATGAGCAGCGGGAAGCTCTTGACGGAGGCGGCCAGGACGACGAGGGCCGCGCCGAGGGTGCCGATCGCGTAGGCGACCACCAGCCCGGGGCGGCGTCCGCGCGCGGTCATCAGGGCGGCGAGCGGGAGCGAGACCAGGGCGGTGCCGATCACCGCGGCGGTGGAGGCGAAGCCGGACATGGCCTCGGTGCCGCTGATCTCGGTGGCCAGCACGGGGGCCAGGGCGATGCTGATGGGCACGCCCAGGCCGCCCAGCATCTGGGCGGCGATCAGCACTCCGGAGATCCGGCGCTGCAGCCGGGGCAGGTCGGCGGCGTCGACGGGCCCGCCGTGCCCCGCCCCGGCGGTGCGGGACACGGGGGAGGCACCGGGGGTCGCGGGGGAGGCGTCCGGCGCTCCGCGCCCGGGGGTCGTTCCGGGGGAGGAGGTCACGCCCGACACCCCCGTCGCGGGTACGCGGTGGGCGGCACCGGGGCGGGCACGTACGCGGAGGGGCCGGTTGCGGCGGCAGGAGGGGTCACCGCCGCAGTGTCCCACCCGCCACCGCCCGGGGGAACCGGGTATGCGGGCGCGGGAACGGGCGGAATGCGCAGGTCGGAACGGGGGCGGAACCGGGGCCGGGAGGGGGGAGGGGATCGGGAGGGGGGCGGAACAGGGGCCGGGGAGCCCCGTCCCGGAGGGGTGTCAGAACAGGGGCTGGGGCAGGACCCCCTCCAGGGCGAGCAGGATCCGCTTGGTCTCCACCCCGCCGCCGAAGCCCCCGATGCCCCCGTCGTTCTCCACGACCCGGTGGCAGGGCACGACCACGGGCAGCGGGTTCGACCCCATGGCGTTGCCCACGGCCTGGGCCGCCCCCGGCTGCCCGACCCGGGCGGCCAGTTCCCCGTACCCGACCACCGCTCCGTAGGGCACGGAGCGGTCGAGCTCCCGCAGCACCTGGCGGTTGAAGCCGGAGCTGAGCCGCCAGTCCAGCGGCAGCTCGAAGCGCCGCAGGGTGCCGGCGAAGTACGCGGCGAGCTGGCGCACCGGCTCGGCCAGCAGCTCCTCCTCGCCCGGCGCCGGCCGCCGGGCGTCGGCGCCGAGCCGGGAGACGAGCGGGCCGATCATCCGCTCGACCCGCTCCGGCGCGGCGTGGAACTCGACCCGGACCAGACCCTCGGGGGTCGCGGCCAGGAGGAGGGGGCCGATGTCGCTGGGGACGACGGTCCATTCGAGGTGCGGTCCGCGGGGCCGCTCGCTGGTGTCCACGCCCCCACGGTACGGCGCCCCGCCGACAGTCCCGCCGCCGGTCAGAATCCGCCGACGGCCTCCCGTACGACGTCGGGCGCGTTCGTGATCACGCCGTCCACCCCCATCTCCCGCACCTTGCGGGCCGTGGCCGCGTCGTTGACGATCCAGGTGTCCACCTCCATGGCGTTGCCGTGGGCGCCCCGCAGCCCGTGCACGGCCTTCACCCAGTCCGCGGAGATCGTGGTGTGCAGCGGGTTGATCCGGTCGGTGAACCCGGCGTACTCCGGCAGGTCGGCCACGCTCGGAGTGCCCAGGAAGGCCGTGATCAGATCGGGCCGCAGCCGGTGCACGGTCCGTACGGAGTCGGCGCTGAAGCTCTGCACCACCAGGCGCTCCGCGACGTGCTGCGCGTCGAGCCAGCCCAGCTCGTCGAGCAGTTCCAGCGTCTGCTCCTCGATCCCCGGGTACAGCTCCGGCTTCTTGATCTCCAGGAGCAGCCGCTGCCCGTTGTCCTGGACCCGGTCCATGTACTCCCGCAGGGTCGGCACCCGGGCGCCCGCGAACTGCGCGCCGAACCAGCTGCCCGCGTCGAGCCGGGCGATCTCCGCCGCCGTGAAGTCCTTGACCGCCCACGGCTTGCGGTCGGGGAACACCTGCTCGACATCGGTCGTACGGGCCAGCGTGTCGTCGTGGATCACCACGAGCTCGCCGTCCCGGGTCCGCTGGACGTCGTTCTCGACCCAGGCGAAGCCCATCCACGCGGCCCGGTCGATCGAGGCGACGGTGTTCTCCGGGGCGTACGCCGAAGCCCCCCGGTGGGCGTACA
The DNA here is from genome assembly GCF_041862025.1 of Streptomyces sp. AB3(2024). Classification (NCBI taxonomy): domain Bacteria; kingdom Bacillati; phylum Actinomycetota; class Actinomycetes; order Kitasatosporales; family Streptomycetaceae; genus Streptomyces; species Streptomyces sp. AB3(2024). The sequence continues at coordinate 3,919 of NZ_JBGWAB010000034.1, read as the reverse complement.
CGACGGGCCCCAGGAACCGTTTCTGCGCGGTGGAGGGGGCCACGGGCGTGCCGGGGGCGCCGGAGGCGGCGGACGACGGCGTCCCGCCCAGCAGGCCGAGGGCGAGGCCCAGGAAGGCGGCGGCCGCCGCGGCGGCGGGTCGGACGACGTGCATGTGCGATCTCCTCGGGTCGTGAGGCCTGCTCTCGCCTCAAACGGGCGCGGCGCCCAGGACGTTGCGGTGCGGCGCCCGCCGTGCGCTGACGGAGGACCGTTCCACGGCGATCATGGGGCCGACGATCACGGCCCCGCCAACGGACTACGACAAACGGACCAGACCGCGCTGACTGTCGGTGGGGGGCCGTACGGTTGACCCATGCGGCCCGTATCGAAGATCGAACGCACGGTGGCGCCTTTCGAGGTCGTCAGCCCCTACCAGCCCAGCGGCGACCAGCCGACGGCCATCGCCGAGCTGGAGAAGCGCATCCGTGCAGGTGAGAAGGATGTCGTCCTGCTGGGTGCCACCGGCACGGGCAAGTCGGCCACCACGGCCTGGATGATCGAGAAGCTCCAGCGCCCCACCCTGGTGATGGCGCCGAACAAGACCCTGGCCGCCCAGCTGGCGAACGAGTTCCGCGAGCTCCTGCCCAACAACGCCGTCGAGTACTTCGTCTCGTACTACGACTACTACCAGCCCGAGGCGTACGTACCGCAGTCGGACACCTACATCGAGAAGGACTCCTCGATCAACGAGGAGGTGGAGCGGCTGCGTCACTCCGCGACCAACTCGCTGCTGACCCGGCGCGACGTGATCGTCGTCGCCTCCGTGTCCTGCATCTACGGCCTCGGCACCCCGCAGGAGTACGTCGACCGGATGGTCCCCCTCAAGGTCGGCGAGGAGATGGACCGCGACCAGCTGCTGCGCCGCTTCGTCGACATCCAGTACACGCGCAACGACGTGGCCTTCACCCGCGGCACCTTCCGGGTGCGCGGCGACACCATCGAGATCTTCCCGGTCTACGAGGAACTCGCCGTCCGCATCGAGATGTTCGGCGACGAGATCGAGGCCCTGTCCACGCTGCACCCGCTGACCGGCGAGGTCATCAGCGAGGACCGCGAGCTCTACGTCTTCCCCGCCAGCCACTACGTCGCCGGACCCGAGCGCATGGAGAAGGCGATCGTCGGCATCGAGGCGGAGCTCGCCGAGCGCCTCGCGGAGCTGGAGAAGCAGGGCAAGATGCTGGAGGCCCAGCGGCTGCGCATGCGCACCACCTACGACCTGGAGATGATGCGCCAGATCGGGTCCTGCTCCGGCATCGAGAACTACTCGCTGCACATGGACGACCGCGAGCGCGGCTCCGCGCCGAACACCCTCATCGACTACTTCCCCGAGGACTTCCTCCTCGTCATCGACGAGTCGCACGTCACCGTGCCGCAGATCGGCGCCATGTACGAGGGCGACGCCTCGCGCAAGCGGACCCTGGTCGACCACGGCTTCCGGCTGCCGTCCGCGCTCGACAACCGGCCGCTGAAGTGGGAGGAGTTCCAGGAGCGGATCGGCCAGACGGTCTACCTGTCCGCCACCCCGGGCAAGTACGAGCTCTCCCGCGGCGACGGGTTCGTCGAGCAGATCATCCGCCCCACCGGCCTGGTCGACCCCGAGGTCGTGGTCAAGCCCACCGACGGGCAGATCGACGACCTGGTCCACGAGATCCGGCAGCGGGTGGAGAAGGACGAACGCGTCCTGGTCACCACCCTCACCAAGAAGATGGCCGAGGACCTCACCGACTACTTCCTGGAGCTGGGCATCCAGGTCCGCTACCTGCACAGCGACGTCGACACCCTGCGCCGCATCGAGCTGCTGCGCGAGCTGCGGGCCGGCGAGTACGACGTCCTCGTCGGCATCAACCTGCTGCGCGAGGGCCTCGACCTGCCCGAGGTGTCGCTGGTGGCGATCCTCGACGCCGACAAGGAGGGCTTCCTGCGCTCGGGGACCTCCCTCATCCAGACCATCGGCCGCGCCGCGCGCAACGTCTCCGGCCAGGTCCACATGTACGCGGACAAGATGACCCCGGCGATGGAGAAGGCCATCGACGAGACGAACCGGCGCCGCGAGAAGCAGATCGCCTACAACACGGCGAACGGCATCGACCCGCAGCCGCTGCGCAAGAAGATCAACGACATCGTCGCCACCATCGCCCGCGAGGAGCTGGACACCGAGGAACTGCTCGGCAGCGGCTACCGGCAGGCCAAGGACGGCAAGGGCGCCAAGGCGCCGGTGCCGGCGCTCGGCGGCAGGGCGGCCGCGGCCGTCGCCGGGGGCAAGGCGGGCAAGGGGGCCAAGGGCGCCAAGGGGGCGAAGGGCGCGCAGGCGGCCGAGGTGCTCACGGACCGGCCCGCGGCCGAACTGGCCGCACTGATCGAGCAGATGACCGAGCGGATGCGCGGCGCCGCGGCCGAGCTCCAGTTCGAGGTCGCGGCCCGGATCCGGGACGAGGTGGGCGAGCTCAAGAAGGAGCTCCGGCAGATGAAGGAAGCGGGTCTCGCCTGACCCGGGGGCGGTCAGTAGGGTTGGGACACAGCCGCAGTTACACGCTGCGCGCCCGTCGGTCGGGCGGGCTACGGAGAGGGGACAGCGCGTGACGGTCAACATGACCAAGGGTCAGGCCATCAGTCTGCAGAAGTCGGACGGCGGCACGCTGACCGCGGTCCGGATGGGCCTCGGCTGGCAGGCGGCCAAGCGCCGGGGCCTGTTCGGCTCGCGGACCCGGGAGATCGACCTGGACGCCTCGGCGGTGCTCTTCGCGGACAAGCAGCCCGTGGACGTGGTGTTCTTCCGGCACCTGCAGAGCGACGACGGCTCGGTGCGCCACACCGGCGACAACCTCGTCGGCGGTGCGGGCCAGGGCGGGGACGACGAGGCCATCCTCGTCGACCTCCAGCGCGTGCCCGTGCACATCGACCAGATCGTCTTCACGGTGAACTCCTTCACCGGCCAGACCTTCCAGGAAGTGCAGAACGCCTTCTGCCGCATCGTCGACGAGACCAACGGCCAGGAGCTGGCCCGCTACACCCTCGACGGCGGCGGCCAGTACACGGCGCAGATCATGGCGAAGGTGTCCCGCGAGGGCTCCGGATGGAAGATGACGGCCCTCGGCAACCCGGCCAACGGCCGGACCTTCCAGGACCTGATGCCGGCGATCCTGCCGCACCTGTAGCGGTACCGGGCAAGAGCACCACGGAACAAGAGAAGAAGGCACGGGGGGAGGGCTGCACGATGACGGCCGAACTGGTCCGGGGGCAGAACCACCCCCTGTCCCGCAATCGGGTGGAGATCCGGGTCTCGGCCGGCACGGCCGTGCTGGCCCTGGCCGTCACCGGCGACGAGGCGGGCGGGCCGGCCGGCCCCGGGGCCCTGGCGCATCCCGGGGCCCGGGCCCTGCCGGGCCTGGAGGTGCCGGACCGGGTCGGCGACCGCCACCGGTTCACCGTCGACCTCGACGCGGTCGGGGCGGCCGTCCACCGGGTCCGGGTGCTGCTGGTGCTGCCGCCCGGCGGGCCGGCGCGCTTCGGCGCGGTCGCCGCCCCGCACGTGGCCGTGGCCGAGCCGGAGGGCGCCGAACTCGCGGCGTACACCGTCACCGGCCTCGACTCCGAGAGCGCCGTCGTGGCCCTGGAGCTGTACCGGCGCCAGGGCGCCTGGAAGGTCCGGGCCGTGGGCCAGGGCTACGCGGGCGGCCTCGGCGCCCTCCTGGCCGACGCCGGCCTGACCGGCCCGGCCGCCGACGCGCTGACGGCCGCCGCCCTGGGTCTGACGGCCTCCGGGGACATCACCCTGGCCACCCTGCCGACCGGGGCCGCGCCCAACGTACCCCACCGGCTTAGCGCCGCGCGGGACGGCGCGCCCGGCGCCCCCGGGGGAGATCTGAATACCACACAT